>NZ_JAGQCO010000042.1:0-18248 GCF_024346235.1 Cyanobium sp. BA5m-21 | reverse complement strand
TCCAAGAGCCGGAGCTACTGCACAAGCTCCTAGACCACTTCGCAGAATCAATTGCCACCTACCTGCGCTATCAAATCGATTCCGGCGCCCAGGTGGTGCAGATGTTCGATTCCTGGGCCGGCCAGCTCAGCCCCATGGATTACGACAGCTTCGCGGCGCCATACCAGAAGAAGGTGGTGGATCTGGTTAAGCAAACCCACCCCGATACCCCCTTCATCCTCTACATATCCGGCAGCGCCGGCGTGCTTGAGCGCATGGCAGGCACAGGGGTAGACATCATTTCGCTCGACTGGACCGTGGACATGGCCGAGGGCCTGGCCCGCCTACCCGAGCACATTGGCGTGCAGGGCAACGTGGACCCCGGATTGCTATTCGGCACCCCAGCGGCCATCCAGGCCCGCATCGACGACACCGTGCGCAAAGCCCGTGGCCGCAAGCACATTCTCAACCTGGGCCATGGCATCCTGCCGGGCACTCCAGAAGAAAACGGCCGCGCCTTCTTTGAAGCTGGCAAGAGTGTGATGGAGCGCATCGGAGCGGCGGCTTGAGCAGCCCCGCGGCAGGATCCCGGCCCCAGCGGATCCTGATCACAGGGGCTAGTGGCTGCGTTGGCCAATACATCACTGAGCAGCTTTATCGCCACAGCGATGCGGAGTTGCTGCTCCTGCTCCGTGATCCAGCCAAGCTCACGGTTGTTTCAGCAGATGATCCTCGGGTCACCCTGCTGGTCGGTGACCTGCGGGAGCTAACCCCCCATGCCGGTGCAATCGCCACCGCTACTCGCATCATCCACACGGCCACCGCCTGGGGCGATCCCCTAAGAGCCCAGCAGGTGAACGTGGACGCGGTCAAGCAGCTGCTGGCCTTCACCAGCCCTGTATGGCTGGAGCAGGTGATCTACTTCTCCACTGCCTCAATTCTGGATCGCCAGTTGCAGCTGCTGCCCGAGGCAGCGGAATTTGGCACTGAATACATCCAAACCAAGGCCCTCTGCCTGCAGCAACTGGAGGCCCACCCCCTAGCCGCCAAAATTGTGGCCGTATTTCCCACCCTGGTATTTGGGGGTCAGGTGGGTCCGGGCGACCGCCATCCCACCAGCTATCTCACCGCCGGGATTAAGGAGGCAACCCGCTGGTTGTGGCTTGCTAAGTGGCTGCGCACCGAAGCCAGCTTCCACTTCATCCACGCCGCCGACATAGCCCTGGTGTGCGCCCATTTGGCCACCCAGCCCCATCAGCCCAATCCGGAACCAAACCAGGGAGCTCTGCGGCGCCTGGTGCTCGGCCAGCCGCCGATCAGCATCAATGCCACCGTGACCCAGCTCTGCCGTTGGCGCCGCAGCTGGCAGCCACCCTTTGGGATCGACCTGCAAGGCTGGCTGATCGAAGCCCTGATCAAACTCCTACGCATTGAAGTCAATGCCTGGGATCGCTTCTCAATTCGCCAGCGCCACTTCGTGCACGAGCCGGTGAGCCCACCAGAACGCTTTGGCCTGGTGAGCTACGCACCAACGCTCCAAGCGGTGTTCGAAACCGCTGGCCTGCCGCACAGATGAGTAAGCACAGGCATGGTTGGCTGGTCGGGAGGCTGCTGCTGGGCTGCCTCGTGTTCACGATGCTGCTGGGCAACGACGAAGGCTTTCTGGTGTTCCAACCCGAGCAGCTGACGATCAACGCCGGAGACACAGTGAGCTTTGAAGTGCGGGGGCTCGGCCCCCACAACTTGATCGTGGCAGGCCATCCCGAATGGAGCCATGAACCGCTCAGCTTCGCTTTGGGCGAAAGCTGGGAGCAAAAATTTGATACGCCCGGCCGCTACGCGATCTGGTGTGAGCCCCATCGGGCAGCAGGGATGACCGCTGAAATCAACGTCTTGGCACCTGGCTGATCCCACCGCACAGCCAACTTTGTGGCAATTGTTTCGAACCTGGTTGCCAGAGGTCACATCAGCCCCGTTCACGCCTTAATTTTGTCGAGTTGCCCATGCTTTTAAGCGCCCCCCATGCGCCGTCTCTTCTCTCTGATCGCTCTCTGCCTAGCGCTCGTGCTGGGTGCTGCTCCTAGCTTCGCTGCCGATGTGGCCCATGGCGGCCAGATCTTTTCCGCCAACTGCGCCGCATGCCACATGGGTGGTGGCAACGTTGTTAACGCCGAGCGCACCCTTAAGCAGGATGCCCTAACCGCTTACCTCGCCAACTACAGCGAAGGCCACGAAGCTGCCATTGCTTACCAGGTAACGAACGGCAAGAACGCCATGCCTGCCTTCGGTGGCAAGCTCAGCGAAGGTGACATCGCCGATGTCGCTGCCTACGTCGAAGACATGTCTTCTAAGGGCTGGGCCTGATCTAAGGGCTGGTCTTCCGGGGCCGGTGTTCCTGGGCTGGTCTTCCTGACTCAATTATCCAATTAGTCCTTCAGCAAACCCCGGCCAAGGTCGGGGTTTTTTGTTGGCCACCGAAGCCGAGCGAACATCCGGGAAAATTCTGCCCGGATCTCAGTTCTGGCCTCGGCGGGCAGCCAGCACGGCCAGATAAAGCTCCTCCGGAACCTCGCGGATGTCGTATTCGCTGGGCAGCACACCGTGCACATACCGATGCACGGCCATCCAGCAGTTGCGCTCCGGATCCCGACCCGTGCCATCGAACTCCCGGGACTCAGCAGCCAGCTGCTCAATCAACGGCTCGTTCCAGGTGTCGTTCACGGCAGCTATCCCCCATGCAGGGGGCCAGAGTGGGCCCAGTCTGAACTAAGCATCGGCATGGCAGCCCATACCCCCTCGCCCCAGGCCCGACTGCTGACGAGCATGGATGCCGTGGTGCTGGGACTCGCCATCGCCGGGGCTGGGCTGCTGGGAAGCTTCCACGGCCAGGCCCAGGCTCAGGCCTTGCCTAAGCCTCCCTGTCCACTGGTGGTGCCCGCCAGCCAGAAACTGCTCCAGCCCAGGCGGATCCAAGCCAATCAAGTGCAGGCAAAGAACGCGATGGGCTGCCTATCCCCCGCCGACGCGATGTATGGAGCGGATGGCTGTCCGCTGCGAATGTGCGGCGCAGATGCTGGTGTGATTCAGCTCCCGAAGAACTAGGCCCACCAGCTCGGGGGAGGACCGAATCAATCCGGTCGGTTCTCCTCGCAGCTGAATTGTCACAACGGACATACGGTTAATCCAGCAGCTCAATCGAGGCAAGTGGCCATGCATCCCACCGCCGAACTTTTTACCGAAAAAGCCTGGGCCTCCGTGGTGGCGGCCCAGCAATTGGCGCAGCAGCGGCGTCAGCAGCAGATGGAAAGCGAGCACCTGCTCGCCGCCCTACTAAGCCAGCAGGGATTGGCAGGCCGCATTCTGGAAAAGGCGGGCGTGGATGTGGGCAGCCTCAGCCAGAAGGTTGACGCCTGGATCGCCGGCCAAGTCAGCCTTAGTGCACCTCCAGACAACGTCTATCTAGGCAAGGGGCTCAACACCGTTCTTGACCAGGCTGAGGAGCTCAAACAGTCCTACGGCGACAGCTACATCGCGATTGAGCACCTACTTCTGGCGCTAGCGATCGACGACCGCTGCGGCAAGCAATTGCTATCTCAAGCGGGCACAAACACCAACAAACTCAAAGAAGCAGTACAGGCCATCCGCGGATCCCAAAACGTGACCGATCAGAACCCCGAAGGCACCTACGAATCCCTGGAGAAATACGGCAGGGATCTCACGGCCGCAGCCCGCGAGGGCAAGCTCGATCCGGTGATTGGCCGTGATGAAGAGATTCGCCGCACGATCCAGATCCTCAGCCGCCGCACCAAGAACAACCCGGTGCTGATAGGAGAGCCCGGTGTGGGCAAAACGGCGATTGTGGAGGGGCTGGCCCAGCGCATCGTCAATGGCGATGTGCCCCAGGCCCTGCAGAACCGCCAGCTCGTGTCCCTGGATATGGGCGCCCTGATCGCCGGTGCCAAGTACCGCGGTGAATTTGAGGAGCGGCTCAAGGCCGTGCTCAAGGAGGTCACCGCCTCGGAGGGGCAGATCGTGCTGTTCATCGACGAGATCCACACGGTGGTGGGGGCCGGCGCCAGCGGCGGCGCCATGGACGCCAGCAACCTGCTCAAGCCGATGCTGGCCCGGGGCGAACTGCGCTGCATTGGCGCCACCACCCTCGATGAGCACCGCCAGCACATCGAGAAGGATCCGGCCCTGGAGCGCCGCTTCCAGCAGGTGTTCGTGGATCAACCCACGGTGGAGGACACAATCTCAATCCTGCGGGGCCTGAAAGAGCGCTACGAGGTGCACCACGGCGTACGCATCGCAGACAACGCCCTGGTGGCGGCCGCAGTGCTGAGTAGCCGCTACATCGCCGATCGCTTCTTGCCCGACAAGGCGATCGATCTGATGGATGAATCGGCCGCCCGCCTAAAGATGGAGATCACCTCCAAGCCGGAGCAGATCGACGAGCTCGATCGCCGCATCCTGCAGCTGGAGATGGAAAAGTTATCTCTGGGGCGCGAATCCGACCCTGCCAGCAAGGATCGGCTCGAGCGGCTGGAGAAAGAGCTGGCCGATCTAAGCGAACAGCAGAGCACCCTCAATGCCCAATGGCAGGCTGAAAAGAGCTCGATCGATGAGCTCAGCGCGATCAAAGAGGAGATCGAGCAGGTGCAGCTGCAGGTGGAGCAAGCCAAGCGCAACTACGACCTCAACAAGGCCGCCGAGCTCGAATACGGCACCCTGGCCGAGCTGCACAAGAAGCTGGCCGCCAAAGAAGAGGCGCTTAATGCCAGCGGCAGCGATAAAACCATGCTGCGTGAAGAGGTCACCGAAGACGACATCGCCGAGGTGATCGCCAAATGGACCGGCATCCCCGTGGCCAAGTTGGTCCAAAGCGAGATGGCGAAGCTGCTGCACCTAGAGGAGGAGCTGCACACCCGGGTGATTGGTCAGGCCCAGGCGGTCACCGCAGTAGCCGATGCAATTCAGAGATCAAGGGCAGGGCTGAGCGATCCCAACCGGCCAATCGCCAGCTTCCTTTTCCTTGGCCCCACGGGTGTGGGAAAAACGGAACTCTCCAAGGCCCTGGCAGCCCAGCTGTTCGATTCCGAGGAGTCGATGGTGCGCATCGACATGAGCGAGTACATGGAGAAGCACGCCGTGAGCAGGCTGATCGGAGCACCTCCGGGATACGTGGGCTACGAAGAGGGCGGCCAACTCACCGAAGCGGTGCGGCGCCGACCCTACGCCGTGATCCTGTTCGACGAGGTGGAGAAGGCCCACCCCGATGTGTTCAACGTAATGCTGCAGATCCTCGATGACGGCCGCGTCACCGATGGCCAGGGCCGCACGGTGGACTTCACCAACACGGTGCTAATCCTCACAAGCAACATTGGCAGCGCCTCGATCCTGGATCTGGCAGGCGATCCAGCCCGCCACGGCGAAATGGAGGCCCGGGTAAATGAGGCCCTCAGAGGTCACTTCCGGCCTGAATTCCTCAATCGGCTTGATGAATCGATCATCTTCCACAGCCTCAAGCAGGAGGAATTGCGCGAGATCGTGGAGCTGCAAGTGCAGCGGCTGGCCAGGCGCCTAGACGACAAAAAACTGGGGCTGCAGCTCAATGCCGATGCCCTCGACTGGCTTGCCGGTGTGGGCTACGACCCGGTGTATGGAGCCCGGCCGCTCAAGCGGGCTATCCAAAGGGAGCTGGAAACCCCTTTAGCCAAGGGAATCCTGGCCGGGACGTTCACCAGCGGCCACACCATCACGGTGGATGTTGCAACCGAAGGCGAGGCACGCCAGCTGCGCTTCCAGCAAAGCGAGCCGGCCAAGCTACCGGTGCTGGTGTAGCTCACTGCAATAGCTGGTCCGAAAAGCTGCTGCGGGCCCGGATCACCAGGTCCGCCACATGCTCAGGCGCTGCGGGCTGCAGCTCTCCAGCTGCTACAGCTCGATAGTGATCTGCCACCAACCAGGCGCTAGTGCGGGGATCGCCAGCAAAGCGGGGAATTAGGTGGAGGTGCAAATGGGGCGCACCCTCGCCAAAAGCAATCGCATAAACCCTGTCGCAGCCGGTTTGCTCCTTGAGCAGAGCGCTGGCGGAGCGCACAGCAACCCCCCAGGAGGCTGCCTCCTGGTCGTTGAAATCAGCCGGGCCCGCTACATGGCGGAGACTATCTAGGAGCAGCCAACCAACCAGGGGGGCGAGGTCGGGATGGTGGCGCAACAGCCAATGGGAACCGCGACCGATTTCATAAACTCCCCGCGCTGCGGGGTCGTCATGAATTCTGCAGATAGGACAGGGGGTGCTGCCGCTCATGGATCTAATCAAACGAATGGAGCCCTAAGAACCCAATAGGTGAAGTGTCAGCAACCGCTCGCTGCCCCTTCTGCGGTGCTCCCACAGATAAACAGCCTGCCAGGTGCCAAGTAAAAGACGGCCAGCCTCAAAAGAAAGGCTGAGCTGACTGGTGGTGAGGGCCGTACGAATGTGGGCCGGCATGTCGTCGGAGCCTTCATCAGCGTGTACGTAGGGTCGCAGTTCCCCACGGCCGCTGACCGGACGGATGCCCTCCTCGGGCACGAGGGCTCGCAGGTAGCTGGAAAGGTCGCGCAGTACGCGCGGGTCGGCGTTTTCGTTGATAGTTAGGCTGCATGAGGTGTGCAGACACACCAAGTTGAGCAGCCCTTGCTCCATGCCACTGGAGGCCAAGGCGGCGTTAAGTCGGCCAGTGAGGTCGGTAAAGCCCTCGCCTGGGGTCACCACCCGCAGGGTCTCGAGGCTTTGGCGAAGCATGCAGATGGATATGTTTCAGATCATCCATAGCATTCTGCCTAAGATAGGTTGATACCCATCCAGTGCCCCGAGAGGCTGCCATGCGCATATTACTTTCCTTGTTGATCGTTTTACCTGGCCTGGCAGCTACCGCCCCAGCCGCCCAAGCCCAGCGCCAGGTCTCGAAAATAGGCGACATCTGTCCCATGGGGTACGTAGACATGCTGAACGGCAAGTGCAGCACCCTGGGGCTGATGACTTACACGGTGCAACCCACCAATGGCAAGGCCTGCGCTGCAGGCTGGATGAACGTAGGCGGAAACTACTGCCGCAAAAAGTGAATTTTTCTAGCTACAAACACTTCAACGCAGCCGATTGCCCGGCTCTTACGCTTCTCTATGACGGGGGTTGCCCCCTGTGCCTGCGGGAGGTGGAGCTACTTGGCCGCAAAGACAGGCAGCGCCATGGGGAGTGCCTAAAACTCGCTTTCGTGGACATCGATCAGCCCGAATACAACCCAGATAGCTACGCCGGCATCAGCTATAGGGAAGCTATGGGGCGGATTCACGCCATTGATGCCAGTGGTGCAGTGCTGCGTGACGTCGAGGTGTTTTGGCGGGCATACGAGCTAATCGGCATGGGCTGGCTCTATGCCCCAACCCAGTGGCCCCTGCTCCGCCCCTTGACAAACCTTGCCTACGGCATTTGGGCGGATATGCGGCTGCGGATCACTGGGCGCCCCAACTTGGAGAGTCTCTGCCAAGCACGCAACGGCGCATGTCGTATCAACTAATTCAGAAGTAAATCGATCTAGTTGTCAACGGTAGCCTTGAAATGGAATGAACCAGTTACTCACCAACGGCCTCTCCCGCTAGCTCAAGGCTGAGCTGGCCAATGGGTTCCCTACTCATCCGCCTACTGCTTGAAGTGCGCAGGCCGGAACGCCTTGAACCATGGCGTTTCTGTATGGCATCAGCAGTTGCCGCAAAGCCATGCTGCTGCCGTAGGGCCCAGACTCGATCGCGGGCTACTGCGGCCGCAGTATTCCAATCGATCAACGGCAGGGGATATGCGCGACCGAGCCCTATTCCAAGCCGAGCCTGGGTGCGGTCGTCCATGGTCCAGGGGGTGTGCAGATACACCGGGGGAACATGGGCAAGCTCTGGCAGCCAGCGGCGGATGAAGACACCTTCTGGATCGTGGTCTAGGCCCTGCTTTAGCGGGTTGTATATACGGATTGTATTGATGCCGGTAGTGCCAGATTGCATCTGACACTGGCTCCAGTGAATGCCAGGTTCGTAGTCAACGAATTGACGGGCGAGATGGACCCCGCTCTCCCGCCAGGGAATCCACAGCTGATAGCTGGCTACGGAAAGCAGCATCGCCCGCATCCGGAAATTCAACCAACCGGTTGCGTTCAGGGAGCGCATGCAAGCATCCACAAAAGGAAGCCCCGTGCGCCCCTCTGCCCAGGCTGCCAAACGCTCTTGATTGCTGTCACGCAGTCCGGCAGTGAGGGGATGGAGCTCGCTGTATTCCAGGCTGGGCTGGCATTCCAACTTCTGGATAAAATGGCAATGCCAGTGCAAGCGCTCATCAAAGCGCTGCAGGGAGCGCCTCCAGTGGACTGCCGCAAGAGCCTGGCGACGTAGGCGGCTTTTTTGCACAACCTCCCGCATCGACAAAGTGCCCCAACTGAGATGGGGGGAAAGGCGCGAGCAGCTGACGTCGGCCGTATTGGGGCTAGACAACCCGGATTGGTAGGAGCGGCTGCGCTGATCCAAGAAGGAGGCGAGGGTTTTCAAGCCTTGGGCTCGCCCTCCCTTTTGCCGCCCAGGGCAGAAATCGGGCTCCAGCCCTAGCTCTTCGGCTACCGGCAGAGGACCAGGGTCGAGCCCGGGCATCGGGGTGAGACGGGGCGGCGCGCCGGTTAGCTCCTCGGCCATGCGCTCCTCCCAACGCTTTGCCCACCCCGTACGCCTACTGAGCCGCCGGGTGACACCAAATTGGGGAATTTCCTGCCATTCAATGCCGTTCCGGCGTGCCCACTCTGCTACGCGCAGGTCACGGGCGTAGGTCCAGCCGTTGCCAGTTTCCTCGTGACTCCACAAGCCAGTTACTCGAAACTGGCGATGGGCCCGCTCCAGCACCTGCTCAATCGCACCGATGCGCACCACAAGTGGTTGGCCGAGAGCGGTAAGGGCCGCTCGCAGCTCTACTAGACATTCCCGGCAAAACTCCCACTGCCGAGCGGAGCTGTCTGGCTGCAACCACAGGTCTGGCTCCACCACGAAGAGCGGCAGCACTGGTCCCCGCAGCGAGGCCTCCAATAAGGGCCTGTGATCGAAGCTGCGCAGATCGCGCTTGAACCAAACGATTTGCAGCGGCCCCATGGCGTCAGAGGCTAAAACCTCATTTGCATTTTAATCAATCTGGAGTCAGCCAGGCGGCCCAACCTGGTTACGGTGGCACCTTTCCCATCTCCCCCACCTGAGCCCGCGATGATCTATCTGCTGCAGCATCTGGCCGTAGTGCTGAGCCTCGCCCTGTTTCACATCGTTGGTCCGATACCAATCGACCTAGGTGTGCACGACGGCGCCCTGGCCCCTTGTGCCACGCCAGCGCACTGCGCAAGGGCGGATTGGCCTATCCAGCAGAGGAGCGGAGATACTCCCCAAAGCGCCCTCGAAAGCCTGATTCCCGTGATTGAAGCGATGGGCGGCACCAAGGTTGTCGAGCGAGCTGAGGGCTATCTGCACGCAACCGCAACCAGCTCCCTGTTTGGCTTCGTCGACGATCTAGAGCTGTACGCCGACAATGAGCATGGAATTCTGCAAGCTCGCTCCGTCTCGCGGCTTGGCGATTCAGATCTAGGCGTCAACAGCAAACGCCTAGAAATCTTGCGAAAAGCGCTCATACCAGCTCCAAAGGTATGAAATCAGCTGGTCGCCAACCTGCTCGGAGCAAACTCCGATTTTGTTCAACAGGCAGGCGTTGATGGGTGCTTATGGGCGGGCTTTGGTGTTTCAGCTGCTGACTTCAAGCCATCAAACAACTGACCAAGCAGATTTTTCATCTCAGGAGGCAGAGCCTCCTGGGGAGCGGCCTCAGAAGCCAGAACCAACAGGGCACAGGCATCAACCAAACTGGATGCCTCTGATGGCGTTAAGGCGACCAGATGCTCTCCGTTGCACTGCGTAATTCGCATACAGCTGCGTTTCTACCAAGTTAAAGGTACTCCTTAAAGATTCTGGGTGTGACGAACCACTCCCAAATGGCCGAATCAAGGGTTCAGCAGCTCTTCAGACCAAGAGCCAGAGGCGCACCAGCGCCTGCGCTGGTGGGGTTGCCCGCCAAGTTCCAACAACTCGACTTGATGCACCTCAAAGCTCAACAGTTCAAAGTAAGTGGGCATCGGTGTGGTGTCGTCAAGTTCCTGGGGAAAGGCTGCCTCCAGCTCGAGGGGGATTCCTGGCTCCGGCCAGCCCCATAGGGCCCTAGCGGAAGGTGTGAGGTTTTGCCAGTGGTGCTGACGCTGCTTGAGCAACTCCGCTGCGGGAGGCTGAGAGCGTCTTGAGCGCAATCGAAACTGGCTTCGAGCCCGAGGCAAAAGCCAGCAGATTTCTGCGTCTGGCAAATTTCGGAGCTCGCTGGCTTTCTCACTGCGACCATCAGTGAACAAATCCAGAACGGCTGGAGCTGACCAGCCCCTAAATACCAAGGTGCGCACCCTGGGGGTGCCATCGCTGGCAACAGTTGCAAGTTGCAGCCAGCGGCTACTGGAGGATCTGCCCTCCCTCTGCAGGGCAGCTCGCAAAAGGGGGCGCCATGGAGGAAGACTATCCATTAGGCCTCCCCAAAACAGCCAGCAACCTCAGCGGGTTGAATTGCTGGCATTGATTTGCACGTAAGCAGGGGTCAAACCTGAAATGCCTTCTGAGGGGGCAGACATTTCTGGCTTGATACGAACAGTTGGCTTAACGAGCAGACCTGGCAGCATGCCAGCATCAAATGAAAAGCGGCCAGGACCAACAAGCAACAGTGCAAGGCTGCCGCCGAGGTAGAGAACGACCAGTTCGAGCACGTAAATATTTAGCCCAGCCGTAAGGATGTGTTGATAAGCGGCAACTGTCATCGTGCCGGTGAGGGCGAGAGCTCCAACGGGCGTGAGCAAGCCGAGAATTACCAACCAACTGCCGATCAGCTCGGAAAAGCCAGCGGCATAGGCGAAAAACAAGGGGAATGGCAGGTGCAGAGATGCCACATAGGTATTGGCAAATTGCTGTGGATCGGCAAGTTTTTCATGGCCATGGTGAATCATCATCACGCCGATAGCCAAGCGAAGCAGCAGCAGGCCAAGCGACGCAACTCCGCCTGGCTTCAACACATAGGCCTCTAGAAGGGAACGGATCCGTTGGGCTTGACCAGTCGTGATCCATAGAGCATTTGCAGGGCTCTGGGCTGCAGCCGGTTGATCAGCAGGGCGGCTGAGGGCCACAAACCAAAGGGCCATACAGGCAGCCAGGAAGCCTCCAAACAGCTCGAGAAGCAGGGGGGTGGACATGGTGGATTAATTGCTTCACCAATCCTGGCAAGCTTGATGAAGAAACGTGAAGCGCCCAGCTTGACTTGCCCAGGGCCTACCCCAGAGCAATGGAGATCATGGGGGCACTGGAGCGGTAGGCAACTGTTTCAACTCCTAGAGCTAAAGGCGCATCGGGATTGCCGGAACCGATGCCGCGAAGCAGAGCAAAGTTCTGGAGGCCGCTTCCCAAATGGCGCTGAAGTTGCCTTACCCGGGGCCAGCTAGCTAGAGCGGCACATGGTGGCGGCTGACCCCACTGATGGTTTCGGCCAGACGCTGGGGGCAGAGATTGAAGATCAAGCTATTGAAGTGGCTGGTCTCAACAGAAAAGGATTGACCTGGCAGATAAATCGCCTGCTGGCCAGCCCGATCAAACCGGTCCTTGCCCTCGATGCGAAAACGAGTGGGTTTCACCGTGAGCCCGATTTCTTCGGCCAAGGCAACACTGTCTAAGCAAAATTCACCAACTTCCAGGCCGAATGCCAATGCCTGAGCGCCGAGTCAGTCCCTTTGCTATTGAAGCGGCGCATCGGGGGCAAGAGCAGGGACTGCCGCGGAAATACACTTTTGTAATTTATTTAAGTTGCAGGTTAAAAACGTTTCGCCAAAATTTCATCTACTTCGTATTTACTTCAAAAATCAAGGGGTTTGATGATACATCTGCTCTAAACGCTCGCGGCTGAAATCGACGTAAAGCACCTCTTCGCCGGGCTGGGGAGCCTCTGGATGAACCCTGCTGCGTTTACGAGGGGCTTGAAGAGAATCTCTCTCCTGGGAACTACGCAAGTTTTGGGACATCAGCGCGAAGGCACCGCCAGCGATGGCCGCAAAGAAAACCAAATAAATGACAGCCAGTAAATCGCTCATCAGCATTCCGCTTTGCTGAATCTTAATATGAAGAAATATGAAACGTGGTTTTTCGATCTGTTGATGCGGCGCTGAGATCCCACAGCAGCCGGGCCAGTGCGTCGGAGCAGGCCTCCGCGCTGGGTTGGCTGGTCTCAAAACGCAGCCGACCCGGCCCCACAGCTCGGTTGCTCCAGTATTGAAATCCACTGGCGTGCGGTTTTGAGCCATCGGCGAGGCCGGCCAGCAGGGCGCCAGCCCTCTGGGGAGTTTCGGTGAGCCGCAGCAGGTCGCGAGCAACAAAGGCGAACAGGGCCTGGCCCACGGGGTTATGGCTGCGGCTGTAGCGGAAGAAGCCCCCCTTGCTGCGCGGGATCACCAGCCCCGGGCTCCAGGCGAGCACCGGCAGATGCGTGCCCTGCTCCCTCAGCCGCCGCTCCACCTCCCTTGCCATCAGCAGGTTGCAGAGCTTGCTGTCCTTGTAGGCCTTTTCGGCACTAAAGCTGCAGCTGCCATCCAGCATTAACGCCCCAGGGCCCTGACGCAGACCGGCAAGATCCCCGAGGCCAGCCGGGAGGCCCACTTTCCCCCCGGCGCTGGTGTGGTCGTGCACCTCCGATGCGGTGACCACCAAGCGAGGTGCATTGCTCCGGATCAACAGGGGCAAAAGTTGCTGCAGCAGGGCCTGGTGACCCAGGTGGTTGACGGCGATGGTGAGTTCAAACCCCTGGGCCGACCAGAGGGGCTCGACCATGCCGCTGTACTGCATGCCGGCGTTGAGCACCAAGGTATCGATCGGCTCGCCCTTGGCCAGCAAGGCTTCAGCACAGCGCCCGATGCTGCTCAGATCAGCCAGATCGCAGCTAGGGGTATCGATCTTGTCGCTCAGGCGCTGGCGCAGAAGCGCCGCGGTTGTCCCATCCCGGCAGGGGATGGTGAGGTGGTGACCGGCCTGGAGCAGCAGGGTTGCCGCCTCAAAACCGATCCCGGAGCTGCCACCAGTGAGCAGGATTTTGCGTGACTCTCCAGCACTGCGCTCCTCAACGGCCATAGCCCCTGTTCCAGGTAACACCCGATTCTGTTGATCCAAAAGGCGGATCGCCAGGTAGCCGGCTTGGCGCCACGATGGCTACATCAAGAGCGCAGCGATCCCCGTGTCCAGCACCGAGTTAGCTCCGGATTCACTGGTTGAGCGGCTGGCTGGCGTTGCGGGGATGGGTCGGGGACGCCGCCGTTTGGTGCTTCTGCTACCCCAGTTGGGGGATTTCGACAGCCTCGAATACGCCCAAGCCCTGGTTCCTGCCCTGCCGCAACTGGAAACTGCCGGGATCGCCGTGCTGGCAATCGGTATCGGCCAGGCTGCCGGAGCCGATCGCTTCTGCGAGTTCACAGGCTTTCCCCGCGAGCTACTGCAGGTGGATGCAGACCCGCGGCTGCACCGTGCCCTGGGCCTCTACGAAGGTCTGCGGCAGATCGGCGGCCCCTGGCCCAACCTGCTTTTGATGTGCGCGGGCATCGGCTCCCCCGGTACCTTGGCCGAGGTGCTGCGCGGCTACACGGGCGATCGAGCGGCTCCCCAGCGAATCGCCGACGAGGAGACCATCCAGGCCGGCCCCTTGCCACCTATTAAAGGTTCGTTCTTTGCCAGGGCTGGCGGGACCGGATTCCAGCGCCCCTTTGAACTGGCCACGGTTCGGCTGCGCAACATGAGCGAGGTGTTGGGCAACTGGCGCACCTACGTGCCCTGCGACGACTTTCTTACCCAGCGCGGCGGCACCTTCCTGCTGGAAGACGACGACACCCTGCTCTACAGCTACAAGGATCGAGGCATTCTCGGCTTTTCGGCATCCATGGCAAGGCCACTCAGCTTCCTGGATCCTTACCTCGCCTGATTATTAACGGCATACACAGACAGCGCCGAATCCAATAGAAGCCCACGGGTCCTCGCCTCTGGCCCTAGCCGCCAGGTCCTCGCCACATTGCGTTACAGTTTCCGTAACAAACCGCAACACTCATGGCTGATTCTGCTTCCCGCTTCGGATTCGTTGAGTTTGCTGAAACCTGGAATGGTCGCCTAGCCATGCTCGGTTTCGTAATCGGCCTCGGCACTGAGCTACTCACTGGCCAAGGCATCCTTTCCCAACTCGGCCTAGGTTGATCACCATGGAAACCGATTACACCGCTGCAATTTTCACTGTGATTGGCCTTGTGGTGGTGCTCGGTGGCATGACCACCTACGTGCTTAGTCGCCCCACTGATCTGACCCCGAGGTCCAAATAGCCGTAATTCACGGCATCGTTGAGTCTAATTCCTCCTTCTTCGTTGCAAAAAAATGACAAACACTCCGGCTGGCCGAGAATGGCTTAAGCATCGGGCCGAAGAATTGATCCTATTGGAACAGCTCAAACGCGTAGAACTGTTTAACGGCCGAGCAGCAATGTTGGGTATCTTGGTTGGCATCATCACAGAAGGGCTTACGGGCTCTGGTATCGCCCATCAAATCGGCCTCGGGGCCCTGATAGACGGTTACGCTGCATGCCGCACCCAGTTTCTTCCCTTCTGTTTCTGAGTCTGATAGCCGTGCCTTTGGGCTGCAGTGCTCTCAGTCGCGACCTTAATGTTGGGATCTTAGTGTTGGGACAAGATTGCATTGCAGCGGGGCAATTTGCAGCCAAAACTTGCTGATCTCCAAGCGGCCCTTGAGGTGCCCCTGCCCCAATTATTGAGTCAGCTTGGTCAGCGGCAACTAAGGCCAGAGCTGATGGATCAGCCCGGACTTGATCCTCTGGATCATCGGCAAGCATTGCTTGGTCTAGCTCGCATCAATGCGTTGACCCGCAGCACTGCTTGCTTCTTTCCTGATATCCGTCGATTAGCAAAACTGAATCCCGCGCGGCGGTTGCGCCTCCTAGATGTGGCCTGCGGTGGGGGCGACGCGGTGCGTGGCATCAGTCGCATGGCCAAGCGGGAGGGGATTGATCTGGAGGTGCATGGCTGCGACATCAGCGCTGAAGCTGTCTCCCTGGCAAGGGCAGCAGCTGAGGCGGAGGGATTGGAGACTCATTTCTTCCAAACCGACGCAATCAATTCCCCTCTTCCTGGCGGTTATCACCTAATCACCACCTCGTTGTTTCTACATCACCTCACGGAAGCCGATGCAGAAAGCCTGCTGCGCTCTATGGCCGCCGCCACCCTCGATCAGCTGTTGGTGCACGACCTAATCCGCAGCCCCATTGATCTGCTGCTCACCTGGATCGGCACCAGGCTGCTGAGTCGCTCAGCGATCGTGCACATAGATGGACCACTCTCAGTGGGTGGTGCTTTTCAACTCGACGAGGTGGCGCAGCTGGCCGCATCGGCTGGCCTGGTGGGTGCCCAGATCACCCGGTTCTGGCCCGAGCGTTTCCTGCTCTCCTGGAGTCGGCATGCAGGCAACGCCTGAACTCGGACCGTTGCATATTTCGCCTTGCTGGGATGTGGTGGTAGTGGGTGCTGGACCGGCCGGCGCCCTTGCAGCCCATGGTCTGGCCAGTCGTGGCGTGCGCGTCTTGCTGGTGGAGCAGCGCCTCTTTCCCCGCTGGAAAGTCTGTGGAGCCTGCCTCAGCCCCCAGGCCCTGGCAGCACTTAAAACAGCTGGACTTGGCGACCTAGTGGCGGCCCAGGGTGGCCTATCCATTGAGGGGCTGCAGCTGGGGGTAGCTGGCCGGGTGAACCCGATCGCCCTGGGAGCTGGCCGGGTCCTGTCCCGCTCTCGCCTGGATCAGGCTCTGCTGGAAGCAGCTGTTGCAGTTGGTGCCACGGTGATGACGGGCACCCGGGCGGTACTGGGCGCCGCAGCTACCGGCTTAGAACCAGACCGGGAGGTGGTGCTGCAAAAAGGCACTGCAAGGTGGAGTGTCAGCGCCAAGGTGGTGTTGATCGCGGCGGGTCTCAGCCACCGGGCTATCGATGACGAGGCTGAGATCAGCACCAGCATCGAGCCCCATAGTCGTATTGGCGCAGGGTGCATACTGCCCGGGGAAGCTGCCGAGCTGGCTCCCGGGGTGTTGCAGATGGCTGTGGGCCACGGCGGTTATGTGGGTCTGGTGCAGGTAGAGAGCGGGGAGATCAACCTGGCCTGTGCCTTCGATCGGCCCTTGCTGGGCTCCGTTGGTGGTGCGGCCCTGCTTTGCCAAAAAATCCTGGCAGAAGCGGGCTTTGCGACCCTGCCTGGCCTTAAAGAAGCAGCCTGGCAACTCACTGCAGCGCTCAGTCGTCGCACAATTCCGCTTGCGGGCCACAGGCTGCTGCTGCTTGGTGATGCCGCCGGCTATGTGGAGCCCTTCACCGGCGAAGGCATGGGCTGGGCTCTGACCTCCTCACTAGCTGCCCTGCCTCTAGTGCTGCGCGGAATGGAGCACTGGGATGGCGGGATTGAGACGGAGTGGCGGCGCCTTCACCGCCGCTGGGTGACACAGAAGCAGAGATCATGCCGAGTGCTGGCAGTGGTTTTGCGGCACCCCAGGATCAGCTGGGGGCTGCACAGGCTGGCGGGGAGCTTCCCCTCGGTCGCCGGCTCCATGATTGGGCTTCTGCAGCGGCCCGACCTGCCCTGCTCGACGGACTGATCAATCATGCCCTTGTCCTTGATTGGTCTCGGCACTGCGGTGCCCCAGAGGCGCATCAGCCAGCAAGAAGCCCTGGCCCTTGCACCGCAGATGGGCAACGCCAGCCCTCGTCAACAACGCCTGCTGGAGAGGATCTACCAGCGCTCGGGGGTGATGCACCGCCACTGCATTCCCCTGCCCGACTCCGGCAACCCCTCAACGGCTGAGCGGATGAGGCGCTACCAACCGGCAGCGCTTGAACTCGCACTAGAGGCTTCCCGTCTAGCGCTTAAGGATGCCGGTATCGAGGCCAGCGCGATAACCCACTTAATTACCGTTTCATGCACGGGCTTCGGCGCCCCTGGCTTCGACCTTGGCTTAATCGCCAACCTGCCACTAGTCATGGATGTGGCCCGAACTCATGTGGGTTTCATGGGCTGCCACGGGGCGTTCAACGGACTGCGGGTGGCACGGGCCTTTGTGGAGGCTGATCCCAGTGCCTGCGTGCTGCTGTGTGCAGTGGAGTTGTGCAGCTTGCACTTGCAGGAGGGCTGGAACCCGGACCACATCGTGGCCAATGCCCTATTCGCTGATGGTGCCGGCGCGGTGGTGGCGGTAGCTGCCGATGGCGCTGGTGTGGGCTCAACCAATAAAACAGGCTTACAGCTAGTCGCCTCATCATCAACAGTGCTACCCGGCACTGAAGACCTGATGGGCTGGATCATTGAGGATCATGGTTTTTCCATGGTTCTTTCATCCAAAGTCCCCAGTCGCATCGCCGCCCAGCTGCGCCCTTGGCTGGAGCAGTGGCTGGCGGGCCTGGGGCTGACATTGACAGAAATAGAAACCTGGGCCGTTCATCCCGGCGGCCCCCGCATCCTTGGGGCGGTTCAAGAGAGCGCCGGGTTGCAACCCGCCCAGATTGAACTCTCCACTGCGGTATTACGTCAGTTCGGCAATATGTCTTCGGCAACTATTTTGTTTGTCCTGGAGCGGCTGCGCACCTCACCAGACCACAACGGCCCATGCCTGGCTTTGGGTTTTGGTCCCGGTCTCGCAGTGGAAGCGGCATTGCTCATGGTGCAAAAGGCCACCTGATTGCGGTTCTGACCACTGCTTTCCCATCCAGGCTTGTTGTACAACTTGTGCAACCGCCACCCATGCAACAAAAAAGCCCCCTTATTCAAGGGAGCTTTTGGGATTCCGTTATTGCCCAGCCGTAGCTGGGCTGTTGACTATCAACCGATTGCAGGTGCGGTCAGTGCCACGGGTGTGGCAGTAGCAGCAGCAAGGTCAAGGGGGAAGTTGTGAGCGTTGCGCTCGTGCATTACTTCCATACCCAGACCAGCGCGGTTCAGAACGTCTGCCCAGGTGTTCACCACACGGCCTTGGCCGTCGAGGATCGACTGGTTGAAGTTGAAACCGTTGAGGTTGAAGGCCATCGTGCTCACGCCAAGGGCGGTGAACCAGATGCCAACCACGGGCC
>NZ_JAGQCO010000041.1:0-20195 GCF_024346235.1 Cyanobium sp. BA5m-21 | reverse complement strand
GTCGACGTCGTGGGTGACCATCACGGCGGTAAGCCCCGATTCCTGACAGATCTGCATTAGCTGCTGCTGCAAATTGCCGCGGGTGAGGGCGTCGAGGGCGCCAAAGGGTTCATCGAGCAGCAGCAGCTTGGGCCGGATGGCCAGGGCCCGAGCAATCGCCACCCGCTGCTTCATGCCGCCTGATAGTTCGGCTGGAAATTTGTTGGCGGCTGCGCTGAGATTCACCGTTTGGATGTTGCGATCAACAATCTCGCGCCGCTCCTGGGTGCTTTTGGAGGGGTAGACGGTGTTTACGGCAAGGGCGATGTTTTGGCGCACCGTGAGCCAGGGCAACAGCGAATAGTTCTGGAACACCACCATGCGATCAGGGCCTGGATCGGTCACCTGACGGCCATTAATCAAGATGCCGCCCTCGCTGGCCTGGTCGAGCCCGGCTAGCAGGTTGAGCAGGGTGCTCTTGCCGCAGCCGGAGTGGCCAATCAGCGATACAAATTCGCCTGCGGCGATATCGAGATTGATGCCCTGCAGAGCTACGTAGCGGCCGCCGTCATCGAGGGGAAATACCTGGGTTACGGCATCGACGCTGATCAGTCCAGCTGGAGTGGTCATTTAGGCGGCTCCCTTGCTTACCTTGCGCCCCACCCAGGCCACCAGGCGATCCAGCAGCAGGCCCACCACTCCCACATAAATGATCGCCAGGATTATTTGGCTGGAGCTGGCATCGCCGCCGGCGTTGTAGGCATCCCAGATGAAGTAGCCGATGCCGCCGTCGGCCTTCAGCATCTCTGCAGCCACGATTGCCAGCCAGGCCAGGCCCACGGCGATGCGTAGGCCGGTGAATACGTAGGGCACCGTGGCCGGAATCACGATGTTGCTGATGTAGGCCCGCTTGCTGAGGCGCAGCACCCTGGCCACGTTGGTGTAGTCCTGGGGGATCTCCTGGATACCCACAGCCGTATTGATAATGATCGGCCAGATCGCCGTGATGAAGATCACAAATACCGCCGAGGTATTGGCGTCTTGAAATACCATCAGCGAAATCGGAAACCAGGCCAGTGGTGGCACGGTGCGCAGCACCTGCACCACCGGATCAAACCCTTTGCCGGCGAAGCGATTTAATCCGAGCAGGCCGCCGATGGCGACTCCCACGACCGCCGCCAAGCCGTAGCCCACCGCCACCCGTTGCAGCGAGATCAGGATCTGCCAGCCCAGGCCCTTGCTGGTGCCACCGTCATCGAAAAACGGCTGGCTGATGTAGGGATCCCAGGTATCAACCAGCACGTTGATCGGGCCGGGAAGTCGCGCAGCGCCAAGAGCGCCCGAAAGCAACTGCCAAACCAGCAGAAAAGCACCGATGCAGAGCAGATAGGGCATGATTTGGGGCAGTGCCGGCAGCAGCCGGCGCCGGCGGGAGGGCCGGCCCGGAGAAGCGTTGGGGTTCACGGATGGCGGGAGAGGGAACGGGGAAGTTGCTGGGCCTTTAAGTTCACTTCATCGCCTTGATTGCTAGGGCATCTAGGTAGGCCTTGGGATTTTCTGGGTCGAACACCACACCGTCAAAGAAGGTTTCCTTGCCGCGCGAATCGCTGCCGGGAATGGCCTTTCCTTGGCCGATTGAGTTGGCGGCTTCCTTCCAGAGATCAGCCCGGTTCACCTTATTTACCAAAGCACCGATATCGGTGTCAGAGGGTAGGTAGCCCCAGCGCATATCTTCGGTAACAAACCACTTGTCGTGGCTCTTGAAGGGGAAGGAGGCGTTTTCGCTCCAGAAGCGCATTCTCAGAGGGCTGTTTTTAACAACGCGGCCATCGCCGTAGTCGATGTCGCCGGCCAGACGGGGTTTGATGTCGGCTACGCTGACTTTGAAGTATTTGTCTTTGGCTGTGATTTCGCAGAGTTCATCAAGGTTTGCTGGATCTTCACACCAGATCTGGGCTTCCTGAACGGCCATCAGCAGGGCTTTAGCGGCCTTGGGGTTTTGATCAACCCAGTCGGCCCGCATTGAGAAGGCCTTCTCGGGGTGGTTTTTCCAGAGTTCGCCGGTGACGGCGGCTGTGTAACCCAGTTTCTTGTTCACCAGGCGCTGATTCCAGGGCTCACCAACGCAGAAGGTGTCCATGGTGCCGGTCTGCATGTTTGCCACCATCTGGGGGGGTGGCACCACTACCAGGTCGGCATCCTTATTGGGATCAATGCCATTGGCGGCGAGCCAATAGCGCATCCATAGGTCGTGGGTGCCGCCGGGGAAGGTAACGGCCGCTTTGAATTTCTTGCCCTTAGCGCTGGCCTGTTGCGTTGCTTTTGCCAAGCCTTCTTTGTTGTCGATGCTGAGCTTGTTAGCCAGGTAGTCCTTCGACACCGACAGCCCCTGGCCCTGCAGGTTTAGCCGCGCCAGGGTGTACATCGGCAGGGGCTGCTTGGTCTTGGTGATCGTGCCGGCAGTTAGCAGTAGCGGCATAGGCGAGAGGATGTGGGCGCCATCAATGCCGCCGCCGCTGCTACCTAGCTCCAGGTTGTCGCGGGTTGCGGCCCAGGAGGTTTGCTTCACCACCTTCACCTCGGGCATGCCGTGCTTGGCAAACAAACCCTTCTCCAGGGCAATGATCAGGGGCGCAGCGTCGGTGAGGGCGATGAAGCCCAAGGTGGCAGTCTTCAGCTCAGGTGCATCCGCACCACCGGCCTGACTTGTTGTTTGATTTTCAGATTTTTTGCTGGGGCTGCCACAGGCGGCTAGCCAGATGGCTCCAGCTGCCGAACCGGCGGCGGTGATTAGAAACTTGCGGCGCGAAAGGTTGGACATGGCTGGATTGGGATGGGCCGGAGTGGCGGCAACTGCACTCCGGACGGGCTCCACAAAGAAGCGCACCGAACCGGTCTAAAAATCGAGCCGGCGCACAAGCTGACCGACCCAATTACAAGACCACGGCTGGCTTCAACTTGAGGGTTGCAATTGCTACCGATTGCCGCTTTCGCTGGGATTGGCCAGGGTTTGCCGCAGTCGCTCGCCGCACCTCGAGGCGAGTAGAGCTCGCGCTTGCTCGAGGGCGTCAGCAAGGTTTTCGAAGCGATCAGCCAGCCAGAGGTAGGCCCCCAGATTCCAGAGCAGCGGTGCGGCCAGGGGGCCTTCGCCACCGAGGGCGGCCAGTGCTTGCTGCTGCCAGGTTTCCAAGTTTTCCCAGGCGATTTCATCGCCGTGGAGGCCGTGGTCCCGGGGGTGCACGAGCAGCCGCTCCAGCGAGCCCTGGCGGACCCGGGCGGTGATGCCAGCCCGGCTGGTGGGTAGGTCGGTCGACCCCTCCAGGCCCTTCACGGTGAGCACCTCGGTTTCACCGGCGGTGGCCAGGGCCTCCCAGGCCCGTTTTTCGGTGGGGGGATGGACGAAACCACTCACTAGTAGGTGGTCGCCGCAGTGGGGGGTCCAGAGCAGTTCCAGGCTGGCCACGGGGGGGCGCTTGCCAATTTCATCGCGCACCGGCAGCAACCTTTCCGCAGCTGGGAAGTGGTCGGGCTGGTGGGTGAGGCCCAGGTGGTGGGTGCTCAACCGTTGCTGCAGTGCGGCGAGGCTGAGCCCACGCCATTCAATGCCGAGGGCGGAAAAAAGCTCGGCCAGGGTGACGCCGTACTTAACCGGCATCGGGTCGCCGCCGTGCAGCACCACCGGGATCTCGGCGCCGGCTAGCACTAGGGCGAGCAGGGGCAGCAGGGGGGCGGTGCGGCTGCGGCCGTCGTAGGGCACGCCGAAACAAATGGCCTGGCGGCCAGGGGTCTCCAGCTTTGGGCCGTGGCTGCGGTAGCTATCGAGCATGCCGGTCAATTCGATCGGCAGCGGCCGGCGAATCCGGTGGGCGATCAGGAAGGCTCCAAGCTGCGCATCGCTTGCCTGACCCTGGAGCATCAGGTCCATGGCGTCGCGGGCCTCATCGCGGCTGAGGCCCGTGCTGGTGTGCTCACCGCTGCCCACCTTGGCAATCAGTTCGCGAAAGCGGGCCCGTTCGGGGCCGAGGGCTTCGAGGCGCTGCAGGCGTCTGAGCTCTGCCTCCGCCTCTGGAACTGTGGATTGTAGCGGTTGCGACACAGGAAGCGACTCGCACTGCAGACAATTCCAATTGTCTCCCTGCGGGGAGCTTTTTTCCCATTTCTGTTTTCCGGCGGCGTAGCTCTCATCGGCGCTTGCTCGGATCCACCTTGCGGCTGTGTGGCGGCAGGGCGGACATGCCGAGGTTGTTCCGTGTTTCGAGATTCCGCCCCATGACTAGCTCCACCATTTCTGCGGCCAGCCAGCCGCCCCTCAGCAAAATCGAGCAGGCCAAGGCCGAGCTCTGCGGCTTGGAGTTGGCGCCCCGGCTTGCCGAAATGGGGCGTGAAGGCTGGGAAGCACTCGACGAAGCCACGCTCACGATCCGGCTCAAGTGGCTGGGGATCTTCTTCCGGCCTGTGACGCCCGGGCGCTTCATGTTGCGGCTGCGGCTGCCCAACGGCGTGATCAGCGCTGAGCAGCTGGAGCTGCTGGCTGAGGCGATCGATCGTTGTGGCGAGCACGGCAGTGCCGACATCACCACCCGCCAAAACCTGCAGCTGCGGGGCCTGCTGCTGGAGGACATGGCGCCGCTGATGGTGGCGCTGGAGACCTTGGGGCTCACCAGCCGCCAGTCGGGCCACGACAACCCCCGCAACATCACCGGCAACCCGCTGGCGGGCATTGACCCAGAGGAGATCGTCGACACCCGCCCCCTGGTGGAGGCGATTCAGGCGCGGCTGCTGGGGCCGGCCGGTCCCCGCAACCTGCCGCGCAAGTTCAATGTGGCCGTGGGGGGCGCATCAGATAGCTTCCTGCTTCACAACGACCTGGCTTTCCTGCCGGCGGAGCACAACGGTGAGCTGGGTTTCACGGTGCTGGTGGGGGGCTTCTTTTCAGCTCAGCGCAACGAGTTGGCGGTGCCCCTGGGACTGTGGCTGCGGGCGGAGCAGCTAGCCGACTTCACCCTGGCGTTGTTGCATCACTACGAGCGCGCAGGCAACCGGCAGCAGCGCAACAAAAGCCGGTTGATGTATCTGATCGACGAGCTCGGGATCGATGCCTACCGGGCTGAGCTGGTTGCAGCCTTTGCCGAACCCGTGCTCAGCCACGCTGGCTCCCACCTGGTAAACCGCGCCCCCCGCTCGGGCCTGGGCGTGCAGGCCCAAAAGCAGGAGGGGCTCCACTGGGTGGGGCTGCACGTGCCGATGGGCCGGCTGGACGCGGCTTCGATGCTGGAGCTTGCCGCTTTGGCGCGCACCTATGGCAGCGGCGAGCTGCGTCTCACCGAGGCCCAGAACGCCTTGATCGTTGATGTGCCCGGCGATCGCCTCGAGGCCCTACTGGCTGCACCCCTGCTGCAGCGCTTCCGCCCCGACCCTTCGACCCTGCAGGCCGAAGCGGTGAGCTGCACCGGCAACGCCTACTGCAGCTTCGCTTTGATCCCCACCAAGGGCGTGGCCCAGCAGGTGCTCGAAGAGCTGGAGCAGCGCATCGAATTGCCTGAGGCGGTGCGCATGCACTGGACCGGCTGCCCCAATGCCTGCGGCCAGCCCTACATGGGTCAGATCGGGCTGATGGGGGCGAAGGCCCGTAAGGATGGTCAGATGGTGGAGGCGGCCAAGATCTTTCTTGGCGGCTCCATGGGCGCCGAGCCCAAGCTGGCCGAGCTGCATGAAAAAGGCGTACCCCTCAGTGATCTTGCCGATGTGCTGGAGCAGCTGCTGCTGGAGCAATTTGGAGCCCGGCGCCGCGAGCCGGCGGCTTCCTGAGCGCGGAGGGCGGCTTTGAGCTCTGCCCTGCCCCAGTGCGAGCCAGCCCAGCTGCCGGCCTGCGGCTCCCCGGCACGCTGGGGCTGGCTGCAACAGCTGCGCAACCAGCCTGAGCTGGACCTTGAACCCTGGCTGCTGGCGCTGGAAAACGGCAGCCTTAGCGCCGACCCAGACCTGCTTGCCGTGCTGGCGGAGCGGCTGGATCCGCCGTCCCAGCGGCGTTTGCTGCGTTGGTGGCGCCAGCAGCCCGATCCCGATCCCGGCCTTCCCAGCCAGGTGCTGCGCCAGCGGGATGGGGCTAGTGCCGCCTGGCTGCTGCAGCAATTGGCCCCCGGCCCGGGCGTTCTTGGCCAGGCCGTGGCGATAGCCCTGCTGCCCCTGCTGGGTCACCAGCGCCAGGCTGCGGCCTGGCCCGTGCTGCTGAGCTGGATGCGGCCCCCAATCGCTACCCCATTGCGGCGCGCCGCTCTCGAAGGGGTAGCCCGTGGTTTGTCGGTGTGGCCCCGGCACCAACTGGTGGCTGGCCTCAGCTCCCTGGCCGGCGACCTCGATCCCCAGCTGGCTGCCCCGGCGGTGGATCTGCTGGCCCGTCTGCCCGGAGCCCGCCGCGCCCTGGTGCCCCTGCGGCTCTGCGAGCTCGATCCCCAGGTGGCGGCGCGCCTTGGTCGCCGCCTCGCGGCCACCCCCGCCCAACCCCTGCTACTGGTGGTGCATGGCCGCGCCGGCGGCCAGCTGCCTGCCGAGTTGGTGGCCCTGGCCGCCGAGCTGGAGTGCCGCCGTGGTGCGCCGGTGCGGCTCCAGGCCCTTTCGGCGGCGCCGCCGCCGGCGGCGACCGAGCTGCTGCAGCCGGGTCAAGTCCTCGGCTTGGTGCCGCTGCTGCTGCTGCCCGGCGGCCATGTGCGCCACGATTTGCCGGCGATTGTGCGCCATTGGTCGGCTTTTGCCCGCGTCCAGCACTGGCCTTTCCTGGGGGCCTGGCCCCGCTGGCAGGCGGCCCTCGCTACGGAGCTGGCCGGATTGGCTACGCAGGATGCCCGGCCCTTACTGCTGCATCACCCCTTGGAGGGTCCCCTGGCAGCGCGGTATCTCACCAGCCTGGAGCGGCGCACCGGCGCCCACTGCGTCGCCACTCCATACAGTGCAGACCATCTCGCGCAGCTGAAGCTGACCCTTGCCGCTCCAGCCTTGGCCCTGGCCCTGGCCGCCAACCGGCTCACCGACCAGCTAGCCGAGCAGGTGGGTCCGCCGTTGCTGCAGCGGCCTGGCTTGCGCCAGCTGCTGCTGGCTGAACTCGAGGCCCTGCCATGAGTGCCCCGGCCCAGCTCGGCACGGTTTATCTGGTGGGGGCGGGCCCCGGTGATCCGGAGCTGCTCACCCTCAAGGCCCACCGGCTGCTGCGCCAGTGCGACGCCCTCGTCTACGACTCCTTGGTGCCCCAGGCCCTGCTGAATCTGGTGCCCCAAGGCTGCGAGCTCCACTTTGTCGGTAAGCGCCGCGGTCACCATTCCGTTCCGCAGCCAAGCACCAACGCGGTGCTGGTGGAACTGGCCAGCCGCCATCGCCTGATCGTGCGGCTAAAGGGCGGTGATCCCTTTTTGTTTGGACGCGGCGGCGAGGAAGCCGCCCACCTAGCCGCCAAGGGCGTGCCGGTGCAGGTGGTGCCAGGCGTAACCGCTGGCATCGCGGCTCCGGCCTACGCGGGCATTCCTGTTACCCACCGCCGCGCCGGCTCCAGCGTCACCTTCGTGACGGGCCATGAGGAAATCGATAAGGGCCGCCCAGGGGTCAACTGGCGCGGCCTGGCCCAGACCAGTGATGGCTTGGTGATCTACATGGGCCTGCATAACCTGCGCCGCATCGCCGAGGAGCTGATGGCGGGTGGCCTAGCCCCCGACACGCCCGCGGCTGTGATTCAGCAGGGCACCGTGCGCGGTCAGCGGCAGTTGATCAGCGTGCTGGGTGAGCTGGCCGACCGGGCTGAGGAGCAGGATTTTGCTTCGCCCTCAATCGTGGTGCTGGGCGAAGTGGTGGCCCAGCGGGTGCCGGTATGTGCCCCCGAGCCCGCTGATGTGGAGATGCCAATCCCCTTCTGATCCAAGCAAGTTTCCTTGATAGGTAGTGGTTGCGACGGCCGGCTCCCCGGTGGTGAGTTTCATTAGGCCTTGATCTGGCAGCACCCGCTGCTCTTACCCGAATGTCTTCCCTTCCCCGGTCTGGCACTTCCCAGTCTGCGCCGATGTTTGAGCTGATTCCCTACGAAAAGTTCCGCGATACCCCCGCTGTTCGTTTCTTTGATATCACCGTTGCCAGCTCCAATGCCCGCGATCTGGTGATCCATGCCGGTCCGGCCGTGAGCCCTCCGGATGAGGAGAAGACTGGTGCCTGGCAGTTTTATCTGCACCCCCACCAGGAAGATAATTTGTTGGCCCTGCACGGCGGCCGAACTTTTTACTTGGTTAATTTGGGCTGGAATTATCCCTATCACATTGTTCGCCTAGAAACAGGTGGCGACATCCTGCGCATTCCTCCGGGAACGTTTCACCGCTCAGTTTCTGATCACGATGGTTCTGTGGTGCTTAATCAGGCTGTGCGTGAGGCTGGTGCCAGCGTGGTGCGGGAGTTTCGGGTATACAACAGTCGCCTTATTCCCCGATTATTTGCTACAACTTTTAAAACGGCCCCCCTGCCTAAGTTGCACGGGGTTAGCTGGTAGTTTCCTAGTGAATTTCGGCTAAGTAGTGGGCCATAGCAGCCACCGACATCGGCCGGCTGAATAGGTAGCCCTGAGCATGCCTATAGCCGTTCTGCAGCAGCCAGGCGCGTTGAGAGTCCGTTTCAACCCCTTCAGCGGTACTTTCCAGTCCTAAATCGGCACAGAGATTCTGGATTGTTTTTAGCAACTGGTTGCTGGGATTGCTACTGTCGTCGATGCGCTCAACAAAGCTGCAATCGACCTTCACCGTGCGCACTGGATAGTTGTGGAGGCGGCTGAGCGAGGAATAACCCGTGCCGAAGTCGTCGATGGCGATGGTAACTCCCAGGCGGCGCAGGGAGTTGAGGAAGATTCCTAGTTCCGAGCCATTGTCATCTAAATAATCCTCTACCAGTTCCACTTGCAGCTGCCAATTTTTTGGCAAGGGGGTGGAGCGGATCAGTTGCAGCAACCTTTGGCGCTGGCCCTCGCTTTCCAGCAGTAGGCCGGAGAGATTCACTGAGAGTTGCAGCGGCTGCCCTGGTGCAGCGCTGGCTAGTTCATGGCTGGCTTGGATTGCTTTCTGGATTATCTGAAGATCAAGTTCACCGCTGAGCCCGGCCAGGTGAGATATCTGTAAAAAATTATTGGGCAGCATCATTTCGCCGCTTTCGGTGCGCCAGCGCATCAGGCATTCCAGGCCTACAGGCTTGCCCGTGGCGATATCAACAATCGGTTGCAGATAGGGAGTCATTTCGTTGCGTCGGATAGCGCGGCGTAGATTAGTTTCCACTTGGTAGTGATGCTGTGCCGCTAGTCGTGCGGGCAGATCGATGAAGTTGAAACTGCTATTTTTGCTGCGATCAGTGATGGCTATGCGTTGGGCGATGCTGGCATCAGAGAGTAGAGAGTCAACATCGCCATAGTTGTTTTTGAAGATTGCAATGCCCATGCTCATTCCCAGCTCCATATCACGGTCGTTTAGTTTTAATGGTGCCTCAAGGCTCGCCATGCATCTTTCTGCAATCGCTGTGATAGCACTTTCTTCTGAGAGGTGTGGTAGCACGATTGCTATCTCGTCATCTGAGAAGTAGGCGGTTGATGCTTGAGCAGGTAGACAGTCCCGTAGGCGTTCTAAGCCAGTTTGGATTAGGTTCTCCGCCGCAGCACTCCCAATGTTGGCGCTGACGCGGGAATACTCCTTGAACTTGCAGCGCGCCAGTGCAAAGCAGGGTGCTTGATCTAGGCCAAGCAGCAGGCTCAGCATCTGCTGTAGCTGCTCCCGATTCATTACTGGATTGATTTCACTAAGTAGCTGGATGCCTGGCCTGACCTGCCCGTTTCCCCCTTGGGCCTGCAGTGCTAATTCGGCGGATTGCAGTAGGTGGGCTTCTCGCCGCAGTTCCATTTGGCTAACCACTTGGCGAGCCAGTCGCTCTAGGGATGTGACCTGCTTAGGTGTGAGGGCCTTCGGTTCGATATCAATGGCGCAAAGGCTGCCCAATGCCATGCCGTTGGCGGCGATTAGGGGGAAGCCGGCGTAAAAACGGATGCGAGGCTCACCTTGAACAAGTGGATTATCGGCAAAACGATCATCTTCAAGGGCATCGTTTATAATTAAGGGCCGGCGCTGAACGATTGTGTGGCCGCAAAATGAAATATTTCTGGGCGTTTCCTTGGGTGCGTCGTCGAGGCCAACGCAAGACTTGAACCACTGACGATTTTCGTCGATAAGGCTTATAACTCCTATTTTTGCGCCAGTAATATCTTGAACTAGGTGGGTGATATCGTCAAAGATTGCTTCCGATTGCGTATCAAGTACGCCGTAGCTCTGCAGTTCCTTGAGGCGAGCCGAATCATCTTCGGGTATGGGCGCTTCCTGCACGCGGGCTAGATGTCCAAAACCTCTCCACAACATTAGGTCAGCAGTTCCTATTTTGTCTGGCCCGGCGCATGTTTGTATCCGAGCGAGCCAGCAGGGTGTCAGGTTTGAGCTCATCGCCTTCCATGGTGCTTATCCCGGTGGTGATGCTGGTGGGCACTGGTTCCTGCTTGCTGCCTAGCCCCAGCTGGCTCACCAGGGCTTGTAGATCCGCAGCCATTTCCTGGGCGGCGGCCCCATTGCAATCGGTGGCCACCACCACGAATTCATCCCCGCCGCTGCGGAAGAAGTGGTCGGTGATGCGCAGCCGTTGGCGTACCGCGCTGGCCACTCGTTTCAGAACTAGGTCGCCGATTTTATGGCCAAAGCGGTCATTGATTTTGGTGAGACCATCTACGTCGATAGTGATGCAGCTGAGGGGCTCGCCGGTGCGGCGGCAGCGCAGGCATTCCTCTTTGAGCCTTAAGAACAGGGCATTGCGATTGCCGCAGCCGATGGCGCGCTTTACGTGGCTAAGGATCGCGGCCGCCATCAGGTGGTTTGTCTGGAAATGGAGGACACCCAATTGCAGGCACCTTTTGCTTAGGCGGACTGCATGGTTGCAGCCGGCTCTTGGATGTCTGCCTCAATGCTCCATTCCAGCAGGCTTTCGACGCCATTCGGACCCGAAAAGCTGCCGGTGACAGCGGCGGTCAGCTCCGGCCTGGAGGAGGTGGCCAAGGTGATGTAGCGATCATCGATCACGCCTATGCCGCTGGGATCAAAGCCCCGCCAGCCTGCACCTGGCAGATACACCTCGGCCCAGGCGTGCAGGTCGTAGCTCTCAGGCTTTGGTTCCACCAGGTGGTAGCCGCTCACGAAGCGGGCCGGTAAACCCACGCAGCGGCAGGCTTCCACCATCAGCATCGCCAGATCGCGGCAGGATCCCACCCTTTCCTTGAGGGTGCGGCCGGCGGGCCAGGCCGGACCCACGTGACGCTGGGTGTACTTGACCCGGTCTTGGATGATTTCCACCAGCTGTTGCAAAAACATCAGCGCCCTTTGATCGCTGCCCATCAGCGCTTCCTGGGCCATGTCCACCGCGGCTGGGTCGTGCTGGCCGTTGGGTAGCCAGCCCTCCAGGCTGCCGGCCAGGTCACCGTTCAGGTGGCCCACCGGGTAGGGCAGCATCGGTTCGCTGCCCTCCAGGCAAACCTGCAGCAGCGGCGCCGGTTCCGTTTCCACCAGGCTGCTGGCCCGCACGATGAACGCATCTGTTGGCCCATTGAAACGGGCCCGCAGAATTTCATCGCCGCTGGCTGCCACCAAGGGGTAGAGCCGCCCAGGCTCCGGCGTCACTACCAGCTGGAAGTCCAGCAGCCGCTGAAAGCCGTGGCCCCGGGGCTTGAGGCAGAACCGGTGCGGACCCAGCAGCACCGGGGCGCTGTAGCGGTAGGTGAAGGTGTGGGTTACGCGGGCACGCATGCGTGGTCGGCGATGAAGTAGCGCTGTTCGATCAGATCATGGAGCCGGTTGAGGTCGCTTTGCAGGCCGTCGATCGACTCGTGCAAACCTCTCGCAATCAGCTCGTCGATGCGGCTGTAGCTCCAGCGGGCCAGGGTGAGGCCGCTGAGGCATTCGAGCTCGTCTGGAGCTCCTGGCACCGCCTGGCCGCGCACGATTCTCAAGGTTTCGTGGATGCGCTCTAGGCAGTAGCGCACCGAGCGCGGAAAGATCGGGTCGAGCAGCAGGAAGCTGGCCACCGCCTTGGGCTCGATCGCTTGCTGACGTGACTGCCTGAACATCTGATAGGCCCCGGCGCTACGCAGCAGGGAGATCCACTGCAGTTCATCGAGCACGCCACCCACTTCATCAGGTGAAGGCAGCAGCAGGAAGTACTTCACATCGAGGATGCGGGTGGTTTTTTCAGCCCGCTCCAGCACCCGCCCCAGGCGGCTGAATTGCCAGGAAAGGTCGCGGCTGAGGGTGGCATCCGTGATGCCATAAAAAAGTTGGCAGGCCCGGCGGATGTCCCGAAGTTGTTCCTGGGGGGGCTGACCCCAGAACCCCTTGTTGTCGAACAGGGTCCAATAGATGTCGTTGAGCTGCTCCCACATTTCGGTGGTGATTACATCGCGGATCTGGCGAGCGTTTTCGCGGGCGATGGCGATGCAGTTCACCACGCTGTTGGGATTGGCCTCGGCCCGCACCAGAAACTCCACCACCTGCTCCGGGCGTCCTTCTGGATAAAGACGATCGAAGAGTTCCCGATCACCACTGGCATCAACCAGGGGCAGCCAGGGTTCGGCGCTGCCTGGCGGGCAGTCGAGGGCCATTGCTTCGCTCACCTCCACAAAGCGGGAGATGTTTTCGGCCCGCTCCACATAGCGGTTGATCCAATAAAGGGAGTCGGCGACGCGGCTCAGCATGGTTGTTCACTCACGATCCAGGTGTCCTTGCAGCCGCCACCTTGGGAAGAGTTGACCACCAGGGAACCGCGGCGCAGGGCCACCCGGGTGAGACCGCCCGGGCTTACCCAGGCTCCCTTGCCGCGCAGCACATAGGGCCGTAGATCCACGTGACAGGGGAATAGTTCGCCCTCGCTCAGCGAGGGCACGGTGGAGAGCTCGAGGGTGGGCTGGGCTATGTAGTTGCGGGGATCGGCCTGGATCTTGACGGCAAACTCGGCGATCTCCTCGCTGCTGGCGTGGGGGCCGATGAGCATGCCGTAGCCACCGGCCTCGGCCACCGCTTTCACCACCAGCTCACTGAGGTGGGCCAGCACGTAGGCCCGGTCATCCTCCCTGGAGCAGAGGTAGGTGGGTACGTTTTCAATTATTGGATCTTCGCCGAGGTAGTAGCGGATCATCTCCGGCAGGTAGGCGTAGATCAGCTTGTCGTCGGCTACGCCGGTGCCTGGTGCGTTGGCGATTGCCACCCGGCCGGCCCGGTAAGCGGCCATCAGGCCCCGCACCCCCAGTATCGAATCGCTGCGGAATACGGCCGGGTCGAGGAAGTCGTCGTCGATGCGCCGGTAGATCACATCCACCGGTTCGGGCCCGGCCGTGCTGCGCATCCACACCCGGTCGTCCTGGCAGATCAGGTCGCGGCCCTCCACCAGCTGGATGCCCATCTGCTGGGCCAGGTAGCTGTGCTCGAAGTAGGCGCTGTTGAACACCCCGGGGGTGAGCAGCACCACCTTGGGGGTATCGGTCCAGGGGGCCAGCTCCCGCAGGGTCTGCAGCAGGTGGGAGGGGTAATCGTCGATAGGTTGCACGGTGCGGCCGGCAAACAGGCTCGGGAACATCCGCTTCATCACCCGGCGGTTTTCCAGGAAGTAGGCCACGCCGGAGGGACAGCGCAGGTTGTCTTCCAGCACTCGCCAGGTGCCCTGGCCATCGCGCACCAGATCCAAACCGGAGATGTGGCACCAGCGGCCCAGGGGCGGCTGGAAGCCCTGCAGTTGGGGTCGCCAGCCCTGGGAGCTCTCCACGTCCTGTCGCGGAATTACGCCGTCGTTCAGGATTTTTTGGGGTCCATAGACATCGGCCAGAAATAGGTCGATCGCCTCCAGCCGCTGGAACAGGCCTGCCTCGAGGCGTTGCCAGTCTCCGCTACCGATCAGCCGCGGCAGGGGGTCAAAGGGCAGGATGCGCTCACCACCATGGTTGCCCGAGTCATTGAGGCGAAAGGTGGCCCCCAGCCGACGCAGCAAAACGCCGGCCGCCGCGTGATTGCGATTTAGTTCATCGAGGCCCAGCTGGCCCAGGGAGGAGAGCAGGGGCCGCAGGGCGCTGCGGGGCTGATCAGGCGCACTGAAGTATTCGTCGTAGCCCCGATTTGGTCTGTATTCCCCAAACATGCTCCACCACCTGCCATGGGGGGATCATGTCCACCCGTTGGGTTGACGCCGGTGTGGGTTGATACGGAAGGCCAGCTCCGTCCATGGCCTCTATCTTCCTTCGCCAGTAGGGTGAAGTAATGGCAGCTCCCAGGCGCTTTTGTTATGCCCAGCCATCTCCCCAATCCTGCTGGCGATGCCTCCAGACGGCCTGGTGTCTCCTGGGTAGAACCCTTCGGTAAAGATCCAGGGGGCAATGAGGCCCAAACAATCTTTGCTGGGGATGAAGACCCAGAAATTCTGGGTCTCGACGACGGTCAGCGCTGCTTTGAAAGGTTCCTGGCGCTTCCCTGTCCTCCGTTGCTGATTCAGCTGCCCAGCCCAGGCGCTGAAGCTCGCACCCAGTGGTTTTATGCCGACATCCTCGACATTAGTCTAGGTGGCTTGTGCCTGTTTATCACCGGAAACCATGACTTACAGGTAGGTCAAGCATTGCTGGTTGATTTCCATGTGCATCGGACCGCCGACTTGCATCAGGTGGCGGGTTTTATGCGTTGGTTTGTTCGCTCCAGAACCTTTACCACCATGGGGATAGGCTTCAGCGAACCCCTGCCCCAGCTTCCCCAGCTGCTGCCGGAGCGGCCCAATAGCCCGCGTGACCCCAAAACGGTGGCTGATTAGAGCAAGAAGTAGCGCTGGGCCATTGGCAGCACATCGGCTGGTTCGCAGCTGAGCAGCACCCCATCGGCGAACACCTCATAGGTCTGGGGGTCAACCTCAACATTCGGCAGGGCCGTGTTGTTTTTCATTGAGGCCTTGCCGATGTCGCCGCGGGTGTTGGTCACGGGCACGCAGGGTCGTTTCAGGCCCAGCTGGCGGGGTAGGTCGGCATCGAGGGCTGCCTGGCTCATGAAGGTGAGGCAGCTGGGGGCCAGGGCGGCCCCAAAAGCGGCAAACATCGGCCGGCCGTGCACTGGTCCGGGGGTGGGGATCGAGGCGTTGGCATCGCCCATCTGGGCCCACACGATTGAGCCACCCTTGATCACCAATTCCGGTTTCACCCCGAAAAAGCCCGGCTTCCACAACACCAGATCGGCAAGCTTGCCCACCTCCACCGAACCGATCTGGGAATCGAGCCCGTGGGCGATCGCCGGGTTGATCGTGGTTTTGGCGATGTAGCGCTTTAAGCGGGTGTTGTCGTTGCGGCCTCCACTTGAAGCGGCATCTTCGGGCAAGGCGCCGCGCTGCACCTTCATCTTGTGGGCGGTCTGGAAAGTGCGGGTGATCACCTCCCCCACCCGGCCCATGGCCTGGGAGTCGCTGGCGATGATTGAGAAGGCGCCCAAGTCGTGGAGGATGTCTTCGGCGGCGATGGTTTCGCGGCGGATGCGTGATTCGGCGAAGGCCACATCCTCCGGGATGCGTGGATCCAGGTGGTGGCACACCATCAGCATGTCGAGGTGCTCCTCGAGCGTGTTGCGGGTGTAAGGGCGGGTGGGGTTGGTGCTGCTGGGAAGCACGTTGGCTTCGCCGCAGATTTTGATGATGTCGGGGGCGTGACCGCCGCCGGCCCCTTCGGTGTGAAAGGTGTGGATGGTGCGGCCGCCGATGGCGCGGATCGTGTCTTCCACAAAGCCGGCTTCGTTGAGGGTGTCGGAGTGGATGCACACCTGCACGTCGAAGCGGTCGGCCACCGTCAGGCAGCAGTCGATCGCGGCTGGGGTGGTGCCCCAGTCTTCGTGCAGCTTGAGGCCGCAGGCGCCGGCGCGCACCTGCTCCTCGATTGCTTCGGGGGTGGAGGCGTTGCCCTTGCCGTAGAAGCCCAGATTTACCGGCAGGCCCTCGGCGGCCTGCAACATGCGGGCTAGGTGAAAGGCGCCCGGGGTGCAGGTGGTGGCGTTGGTGCCGGTGGCCGGGCCGGTGCCGCCCCCCAGCAGGGTGGTTACACCGCTGGCCAGGGCCGTTTCAATCTGCTGCGGGCAGATGAAGTGGATGTGGGTGTCGATCGAGCCGGCGGTAAGGATGTGCCCCTCGCCGGCGATCGCTTCGGTGCCCGGGCCCACCACGATCGTCACGCCCGCCTGGGTGTCGGGGTTGCCCGCTTTGCCGATGGCGCAGATGCGGCCGTCGCGCAGGCCGATGTCGGCCTTGACGATCCCCCACCAATCCAGGATCAGGGCGTTGGTTATGACTGTGTCCACGGCGCCCTGGCTGCGGGGCGTCTGGCCCTGGCCCATGCCGTCGCGGATCACCTTGCCGCCGCCAAATTTCACCTCATCGCCGTAGACGGTGAAATCCTTTTCCACCTCCAGAAATAGCTCGGTGTCGGCTAGCCGCAGCCGATCGCCGGTGGTGGGGCCGTAGGTCTCGGCGTAGGCGCGGCGGGAGATGCGGTATGGCATGTGGAAAAGGGTTAATCGAGCGGTCCGTTGACCAGGCCGTTGAAGCCGAAGACGCGGCGCTCGCCGGCGAAGGGCACCAGCTGCACTTCGCGGCTGTCGCCGGGCTCGAAGCGGATAGCCGTGCCGGCGGGGATGTCGAGCCGCAGGCCGCGGGCAGCGTCGCGGTCAAATTTGAGCGCGCTGTTGGCTTCGTGGAAATGGAAGTGGGAGCCCACCTGCACGGGACGATCGCCGCTGTTGGCCACCAGCAGCGTTGTCACGGGCCGGCCGGCGTTCAGCACGATCTCACCGGGTTCGGGCAGTAGTTCACCAGGGATCAGGGGGGGCATGGTTTTCGGTGATCAGCGGATCGGGTCGTGCAGGGTCACAAGCTTGGTGCCGTCGGTAAACATCGCTTCGATCTGCACTTCGCTTACCAGCTCTGGAATGCCCTCCATCACCTGTTCACGGCTCAGCCAGGTGCTGCCCTCGGCCATCAGGGCGGCAACGGTCTTGCCGTCCCGGGCGCCCTCGATCACCTGGAAGCTGAGCCAGGCAACGGCCTCGGGGTGATTCAGCTTGAGGCCGCGGTTGAGCCGCCGCTCCGCCAGCAGGGCGGCGGTGACGATCAGCAGCTTGTCCTTTTCCTGGGGGGTTAGGTGCATGGCCCAACTTTGGCAGCCTTAGGGCGCCTTGACCCGTTCAGCCTGAACCCAAGGGCTGTTCCTGGAAGGGCCATACCCGCGGCAGTTCTGGGGCGCTGAGGCCGCGTGCGGCCCGGATCCGGGCCCATACCCTGGTGAACCAAAACCGGGCTGCCTGACTGGAAGGGCCGCGGTAGCGGGCGATCAGGCCCTGATCCAGGGCTCCGCAGGCCAGGTCGCCCTCCAGCCCCTGGCGGTCGCTGCGGCAGTCGGCCAGCAGCTGGGCCAGGGCAGCGGCCCCCAGGGGCTGCGGCGCTGCCCACACCAGCGATCCCAGCACCGGTTGGCCCGCCATGCCGTGTTCTGCAGCGAGGCTGGCGCCGCTGATTTCCAGGGGATCCACCAGCTCCCAGCGGCGACCTTCGGGGCCGCGGCGACAAACCTGCAGCCGTGAACGCCAGCAGCCCTGGCCCAGGGTTTCGCCGGCGGCGCTGCGGCCCAGCCGTACGACGTCCATGCCCAGCCAGCTGGCCCCCGCCGCCAGCTCCACCGTGAGGTTCTGCTCCAGCAGTCCGCCGGCAAACAGCACCAGCTCCTGGGGCAGCCATTCCAGGTCGCTGCCGGCTTCGAGGCTGAAGTGCAAACTCTGGCGGGCCCACTGGCCCTGCGGCACCAAACGGGACCGCCCCACCGTGCCATACACCTTCTGGGCCGCCACGCTGGTGAGCAGGGCTTGGCTACCTGGGGCGAGGTGGGCCCGCAGGGTGAGTTGGTCGCCCCCCACCAGGCCGCCGGCGGTGTGCAGGAGGGGCAATTCGCAGCGGCCGTCTGCCTGGGGGTAGGCCCGTTGCAATTTCAGAGGGGATGTAGCCCAGCCCTGATGCACAGTTGCAGGCGGCTCCCCCGGACTGCCCTGCCGGGCCGTGAACTCCAGCTCAGCGGCGCCGTGCCAGCGGCCTGCCGCAATGGTGTTGGGATGATTCACCAGGCATGCTGTTTAGAGACCATGGTGCACCCGGCGATGGCCAGCTCCGAGCTTGCTGACCGGCCTTTGGTGCTGCGTGAGCGCGGGCTGGCCGCCAGCCCGGGGGCCGTTCCTGCCTTGGTGCTTGCCCTTTCGGCGGTGGAGCGCACCCAGCTGCGGGGGTTGCGTTGCACAGCCTGTGGCAGGCAGGTGCTGCTGCAGCTGCCCCGGGGGGCAGCCCTGGAACCCGGTGAGTGGCTGGCCGCCACGGCTGCCGAACCGCTGGTGCAGGTGCGGGCGGCGGCGGAGGAGCTGATCCAGGTGCGCAGCGCCGATCCCCTGGCCCTGCTCCAGGCCGCCTATCACCTTGGCAATCGCCACGTGGCCATGGAGATCAGGGCTGGTGAATTGCGCCTGCTCGCCGATTCCGTGCTGGCCCACCTGCTGGAGCATCGCGGTCTGCAGGTGGGCCAGCTGCAGGCTCCCTTTCAGCCCGAGTCCGGTGCCTACGGCCCCATCCACGGCTACGGCCACAGCCATGACCACTAGCCGGTTGCGCTTGTTTCAACTGATCAGCCCAGCGCTGCCGGTGGGGGCCTTCAGTTATTCGGAGGGCTTGGAGGTGCTGGTGCAGCGCGGGCTTTTGCTGGACGGGGCTGGGGTCAGGGCCTGGCTTGAGGCTGAGTTGCAGCGCGGCACCTTGGTGCTGGAGGCTGCCAGTTTGCCCGGTTTGCTGCTGGCTGAAGCAGCCGAATTGCGCGAGCGCGATAGCTGGTTGCTGGCCCTGCGGGAGGGGGCTGAGGTGCGCGCCCAGCAGCGCCAGATGGGCGCTTCGCTGCTTGGGCTACTAGCCGACCTCGGCTTCAATCCGCCCGCCTTGAACCTGGCTTGGCCCGCAGCCTTTGCCCTGGCGGGCCGCGCCTTGGAGGTTGGCGCCACCGAGCTGGTTGAGGCCTATTTATATGGCTGGGTGGCAAACCAGCTCAGTGCGGCGTTGCGGCTGGTGCCTCTAGGACCCACCGAGGCCCAGCGCCTGCAGCTGGGTTTGGCGCCTTTGATTGCCCAGCGGGCCCTCGAATTGGCGGCTGCCGATCCCGACCAGCTCTGGAGCGGTGGCGTGGGTGCGGGTCTGGCCCAGTTGCGCCACGCCGAGCTGTACTCCAGGCTGTTTCGCAGCTGAGCGGATCGGATGAGCAAGCTGCGGGTGGGCGTGGCCGGGCCGGTGGGCTCGGGCAAAACCGCCCTGGTGGAGGCCCTCTGCCGGCGGCTGCGCGATCGCCTGCAGCTGGCGGTTGTCACCAACGACATCTACACCCAGGAGGATGCCCAGTTCCTCACCCGAGCTGGGGCCCTTGAGCCCGAGCGCATCCGCGGCGTTGAAACCGGTGGCTGCCCCCACACCGCCATCCGCGAGGACTGTTCGATCAACCGGGCGGCGGTGGCTGAGCTGGAGGCAGCCTTCCCCGATCTGGATTTGGTGCTGGTGGAGAGCGGCGGCGACAACCTGGCCGCCAGCTTCAGTCCCGAGCTCGTGGACCTCTGCATCTATGTGATCGATGTGGCCGCCGGCGACAAAATCCCTCGCAAGGGCGGCCCGGGTATCACCCGCTCCGATCTGCTGGTGATCAACAAGATCGACCTGGCTCCCATGGTGGGAGCCAGCCTCGAGGTGATGGCAGCTGACACCGAACGCATGCGCCCTGGGCGCCCTTGGTGCTTCACCAACATCCGCAGCGGCGAAGGACTAGAGGCGGTGGAAAAGTTTTTGTGGGCCCAGCTGCCCTGATTTTTTTGGTAATGTGCTGAAGGGAAACGAGATTGGGTATCTCTCATCCCCGGGTCCATTTCAGCGGGGTAATCACTTCCGTGTCTGCCTTTCCCCGATATTTGCTGCGCCTGGTTGCTTCGTCTGCCCTTACTTCTGAGTGCAGCGGGCTCTGGGGCTGGGGTAGCCACTATTACCGTTCTGGTCAGTAATTGGCCTGGCTATGAGTATTTCTTGCTGGCCCAAGACCGAGGGCTGGA
>NZ_JAGQCO010000040.1:0-20286 GCF_024346235.1 Cyanobium sp. BA5m-21 | reverse complement strand
CAGCTACCGCGAGGGTGATCCCGCCCTACTCCTCAACCCTGAGCTGACCCTCACGGATCGAGATAGCACCCAGATCAGCGCCGCATCCATCGCCATCACCGCTGGTTTCACCACCGGCGATGTCCTGAGCCTGCCGATCACCGTCAGCGGCATTACCGCCACTTACAAGGCTGCAACCGGTGTGTTGAGACTCACCGGCGATGCATCGCTGGGCGATTACCAGAAGGCCCTGCGGGCCGTGAGCTACAGCACAACCAACGCCAACCCAACCGCCACCAGCACCAGCCGCGCCATCACCCTCCAGGTGACGGATGTCGGCACCCCCGCTCCAGCCAGCAGCACGGTGACGACCACCACCGTCAATCTGACGGCGGTGAATAACAACCCCACCTTGACAGTCTTCTCGGCTGGGGCTGTTTCAGGCCTAGAGGACAGCACGATCACCATCCGCTACGGCGATCTGATTGGCAACGGTTCTGCCCAGGGCCAGGTCGCTGATCCCGATGGCACCGTCACGGTTCTCGAGGTCAGAGAACTGCTCAGTGGTTCTCTCTTGCTCGGCACCACTCTGGCAACAGCAACGCCCTACAGCGCCACGAGCAATGCCCAGATCGATGCCAACACCCAGGCCTATTGGACCCCTGTCGCCAATGCCAATGGCACAGGCAACAATGCCCTGAGTGCTTTCACCGTCGTGGCACGCGACAACAGCGGTGCTGTGTCGGTACCGCCGCGCACCGTGCTCGTCGATGTGACCCCTGACCAGAGCGATGCAGCCCTGATCACCAAGGTCTCCTTGCCCGCCAATGGCACCTACAGCACTGACGACAACCTGCTCTTCTCGATTGCGTTTGATCGTGCGGTCACGGTCAACACCACCAATGGCACCCCATTGCTGCCGATCACCCTCGATACCGGCAGCGGTGCCGCCGCCAGCTACCTCAGCGGCACTGGCACCAACACCTTGCTGTTCCAGTACACCGTCCGAGGCGGTGATTTCGACAGCAGCGGCATCGCCGTTGCAGCAGCCCTCAATCTCAATGGCGGTCAGATCACCAGCATCGATAACGGCCTACCCGTCAACAGCACCCTCACCTTGCCGGGCTTTGCCTCCACCACTGGTCTGCTCGTCGATGGCATCAACGACGCCCCTGAGATCAGCTCAACAGCGACGTTGGCACTCTCCTACCGCGAGGGTGATCCCGCCCTACTCCTCAACCCTGAGCTGACCCTGAGTGATGCCGATAGCACCAATTTCAGCTCGGCCACGGTGCGCATTAGCGCTGGTTTCACCACTGGCGATGTCCTGGCACTGAGCACTCAGGTCAGTGGCGATACCGGTGTGCAGGGCAGCTGGAATGCCGATACCTTCACCCTCACGCTCACCCCGAGCACCGATCAGAACGCGCCGCAACCAACCCTGATCCATCTGCTCAGGGCGCTGCGGGCGGTCACCTACGCCAGCAGCAGCGACAACCCCACCGCCACCAGCACCAGCCGCACCATCGAGTGGCAGGTCAGCGACAGCGGCCAGGCGACGAGCGCCGTGGCAGCGGGCACGTTCACCATCACGCCGGTGAACGATGCACCCACCTTCTCGATCCTGGGCACCGGTGTTGTCCGCACCGAGGAAGACACCGCCGCTGAGATCAGTTTTGAGACCCTGGCGTCTGTTTCCAACGCCAGCGATGTCGATGGTCAGGTGAATGCCTACGTGGTGAAAGCGGTGACCAGCGGCAGCCTGCGCCTGGGCAGCAGCGCTGAAACCGCCACGGCCTGGGCGGTAGGCACCAATGACGCCATCACGGACAACACCAAGGCCTTCTGGACACCTGCCGCTGACGCCAACGGTGATGGAATCAGTGCCTTCACCGTGGTCGCCCGCGATGACGGCGCCAATGGCGGTGTGGTGTCGACCACACCGGTTGCGGTGACGGTGGATGTCACTCCAGTGGCGGACATTGCCCAGATCACTGGCTTCCAGATGCCGGCAAATGGCAGCTATGGCATCGGCTCCCAGCTCAAGTTCGCGATCAGCCTCGATCGCGCCATCAGCCTCGATTCCGCTGGCGGTTTGCCAAGCCTGAGCCTGCAACTCGATGGCAACCGCAGCGTCAATGCTGTTCTGGAGGGCGCGCCAGACAACGCAATCACCCATTACGCCGCCGGTGATCAGCTCACCTTTGCTTACACCGTCGCTGACGGTGATTTGCGTAGCTCCAGCGGCATCGGATTGCCTACCAGCCTGAGCCTCCCCGATGGCAGCAGCCTCACCAACACCGATGGCGGTGTGAGCGTGGATGTGAACCGCACGCTGCCACCAGCAACCAGCTCCGCTGTGTTGGTTGATGGTGTGCTGCCGGGGCTGGCAACAATCAAGGTGGCTGCAGGCAGTGAAAGTAACCGCGCGGTGCAGACCTTCCGCGTCACCTTCTCAGAGCCTGTGAGCAACGTCGATGCCACCGACTTCCGCCTCACGGCAACGGGTACTGCCATCGGCTCGTTGAGCCATGTGCAGGCCGTGAATCCCATTAATGGTGTTACTGCAACTGATGGTGTTACTGCAACTTTTGATGTCACGGTGAGCGAGATCAGTGGCCTGGGCCGTCTGGTGCTCCAACTCAAGAGCAGTGGCACCGGTATTACCGATGCTGTTGGTAATCCGCTTGCTGTAGGGGCAGTTGCGAGCGGCAGTATTGAAGTGGATCGGGTTGGTGCTTTTAGCCGTGTAGCCGGTGATGACCGTCTGAGCCTGGCGGAGGCCACCAACCCCAACGGCATTCAGGTCAAAGGCACGGTGTCCCAGGCCGTGGCGGGGCAACAGTTGGATGTCCTGATCTCGCCTACTGGGTCCTCCAATAACCCTGTGTTGTTGGCCACGATCACGGCCCAGGGCGATGGCAGCTGGAGCGCAGTGGTGCCCAAAGCCAGCCTGGATCCCCATGGCACGGGGTCCTACACCCTGACTCTGAAGCAGGGCAGCAGCACCCTAGGAACCAAGGATATTTCGATTGATCGGGATCCACCTACCCTAAGTAATCCGATTACCGATTCCGGTAACAACCCCTTCTTCTCCGGTGGTGGCCTGCTCAACAAGGCAGAAGTTGCTGCTGGCCTAACGATCAAGGGCACCACTGATGCAGAAGACGGTCAGCAAGTGGATGTGAGCCTCGGCGGCTTCAATGGCGCCGGCGTGGTGAGTAATGGCAATTGGCAGGTGCAATTCAGCGATAGCCAGTTGCGGACCCTTCGCGATGGATCGATCAACCTGGGCCTGTCGGTGAGTGATTTGGCCGGCAATCTCAGTACTGCTGATTACGGCCTCACGCTGGATACCACAGCGCTGGTGACTCTGGCGACGATTTCCACTGACTCATGGATCAACCTCGCCGAGAGCAGCCAAGCCCTCACGATCAGTGGCGTGGCTGCGGATGTGCAGGAGGGTGCTTCTGTCAACTTGGCGATTACATCGACCAGTGGTAGCAGCACGTCAACGCTTTACAGCAGTCCATCCGGCTCGGTGAGCCAAGGAGCCTTCAGTTTCAATGTGCCGGCGTTTAGCTGGCTCAATGGCACCACTTACTCCGTTACCGTGATCGGTAGCGATGCTGTTGGTAACCCCTTCTCTGCCACAAAAACGGTGACGGTCGATACGACGCCTCCCATCGTTGATTTGCAGTTGTCCTTTGGTTCGGCGCCAGCTGTCCGTTTCCTCGATCCATCGTTTGCTGGCCAGTTCGCTGGTGCGATCAACACCTCTGCCACCCTCAACGCCGCTGAGTTGGCTGCCGGTGTACTGCTCAGCAGCAGTGCCAGCACTGATGCCGCTACCACGCTGGTTAGCGTCAATGGCGTCAGCCAGTTGGTGGCGCCGAGCAGCAGCAACGGCACTAGCAGTTGGGGCTTGGCCTTGGATGCTGAACGCTTCTTGCTGCCCAATGAGGGAGCCTTCAGTGTTTCGGCAACCGTGACTGATCAGGCCGGCAATCGTGCCACTGGCGGCGGCTCAATCACGATTGACCGCTTGGCTGCGATCACCATCAGCTCGCCTGTCGATGGGGTTGGCGGTAATAATCTGCTCAATCCTGCTGAGGCGGCAGCAGTAACGATTTCTGGAACGGTCGCCAATGTGCTGAGTGATACCAGTGCCAGCGTGGTGATTGATGTGCTGGCTGATAAGGCCACAACACCGACATTCACAAGTTCAGTTCCGCTCTCCACGAATAGCTGGACTACTCCGGCCCTGGACCTCAGCAGCTTGGCTAACGGCAACTACAGCCTGCGTGCCAGTGTCCGTGATGGTGCCGGAAATTTGGTTTCCGCAAGCCAGTCTTTTGTCATCAACGCCGGTCCGCCAGTGTTTAGGTCCACGGCCATGGCTGGGGACTCCTTTATTAATGCCAGTGAACTGAGCAGTGGCTTGGAGCAGATCCTCTCGGGTTTGGTGAGCAACGTAGAGGACGGCCAGATCGTGCAGGTGACGCTGCCTGGAGCTGGATCACTTGCCAGCCGCAGCGTGAGCGCCGTTGTGTCGGGGGGAGCCTGGAGCCTGCCGGTTCCCGCCGATTTGCTGGAGGCCTATGGCGCCACCGAACGCTCTTATACGGTAGGACTGGCGCTGACCAATCAAGCCGGCAATAGTGCTAGCAGCACGAGCGACTTTACGGTGGACACGGTAGCGCCGGTGCTGGCCGTTACGACTCCAACCGAAGAGCAGTGGGGTGATGCGGCCACTAATCCCGATGCTAATCCGATCACGCTGACTGGCACGACGGCAGGCCTCGAGGCTGGCCAGGCGGTCTCTGTGGAAATCAACAACAACAGATTGTGGGCCATCCGTGACGCCAGCAACCCACTCAATTGGAGCCTCAGCCTTGGAAGCAAAGTGCTGCAAAAACTCTATGCAGCCGGCAACAGGCTGCTGCTCAAAGCCACTGACCTCGCCGGCAACACAGCCATCCTCGACCAGACCTTTAACGTCACCGGAGTAGACACCACACCACCGGTAATCCTTGATCTACCCACCAATCAGATCATCAGCGCCGATGAAGGTGCACTCCTGATCGCCCAGTTCAAAGCCAACCAGTCCGTCACCTGGAGCCTGCAAGATGTCGATCCCACCCAGCTCGGAATTAACCCCACGAGCGGTAGCTTCTCTTTCTTCAAGCCCATCCAGCTCGCTGATAGAGATGCTGCTAACAAGCCCCTCGGCAATCTCTCGATTCCTTTTACGCTTATAGCCACCGATGCCCGCGGCAATCAAACCAAGAAGCCATTAACCCTGGCAGTGATCAACATCACGGATCAGGCGCTGGATATCTTTGACCAAGATGGAATTAGCCAAAGTGTTGAGGATGCAGCCACCAATGGCCGCAGCACAACCCCGGGAGATCTCAACAACGACGGCATTCTCGATAGTCGGCAACCCAACGTGGCCTCCGTGCCGTGGGTCAGCAAAGGAAACTTCCAAACAGCCTCTTCTAATCCGACAGAGGCTTTGCCCGACAGCTTTACGTCGCTGCAGGCCGACAGCGATGTGCGGATCGTCAATGTCAACGTCCTTAAACCAGAGGAGCTTGCCGTACCTGGGAATGGCTCATCAGCTGTTCCATCCGTGATCGTCAGCACAACAGCCGGGAGCAGTCAGAGCGGCAGTGTCGTCGTGAGCTATCCCTACGACCCCCTGGCATTCCGGCTGGAAAGCATCGACAACGTCACCCAGGAACGACTCGACAGGTTTATCGATCTAGCTCCCGCACTAGCCGACGGCAGTGATCCATACCCGGGAGATCAGGTACGGCAGGTGATCCTTCTGCCAGGCAATGGCCTTGCGATGAATACCTACACCAAATGGAACCCATCAGCCAATAACGGCACAGGGGGTTGGTTTGAATTCCTCGCCGACGGCAATCCCTACACCTACGACAATGGTGCAGAGCTGATAGACCTCAACGGTGATGGACTCATTAATCAGATCGTCCTGACCTATACCGATGGCGACCCCGCTGGCGGTGATATTGACGGCATCGTCAATGGCATCATCGACGATCCGGGCATGCCTGGACTAATCTCAACGGCTCCGACAACCACCGCGGCCGTTAGCGCCATTAACGACAACGTCGGCATTATCAGCGGCACCGTCAACCCAGGCAGCACCACCGACGACACCTCCCTGTCGATCAGCGGCACCCTCTCCGCGGCCCTGGCCACCGGTGAAACCGTTCGGATCTACGACGGCAGCATGTTCCTTGGCACCGCCAATGTCTCCGGCACCAGCTGGAGCTATGTCGATAGCCGTACCCTCACCAATAACCAGAACCTCAGCTATACGGCCCGAGTTGCCGATGCCGCCGCCAACCAGTCCCCCGCCGGCAGCGCCTACACCGCAACCATCGATTTCACCCCGCCAGCTGTTAGCTCCTTCACACTCTCTGATTCCGCACTACAAATAGGCGATACCGCAACCGTTACACTCACATTCTCAGAAGCCGTAACCGCCTTCAGCAGCGCCGCTGATATCACCGCTCAAAACGGCAGCCTCTCAGCGATGACCACCCCCAATGGAGGCATCACCTGGACTGGCACCTTTACACCAACATCATCGATAGAAAATCCAACCAATATCCTCACACTCGCCAATACCTATACCGATCTCGCTGGCAATAATGGCGTCACAGCCACAACAATCAACTACACCGTTGATACCCTCGCTCCTGCCGTTAGCTCCTTCACACTCTCTGATTCAGCACTACAAATCGGCGATACCGCCACTGTTACCCTCAACTTCTCAGAAGCCGTAACCACTTTCAGCAGCGCCGCTGATATCACCGCTCAAAACGGTATCCTCTCATCGATGACCACCTCCAATGGAGGCATCACCTGGACTGGCACCTTCTCGCCATTGGCAGTAATAGAAGATGCCACCAATATCCTCACCCTCGCCAATACCTATACCGATCTCGCTGGTAATACCGGCATCACCGCCAACACAGCCAACTACACCATTGATAGCTCTGCACCCTCTGTCGTGGCTGTTCGCTCGTCGACTCCAAATGGAACCTATGGCGTGGGTGACATCATTACCCTTCAAGTTCAGTTCTCAGGAGGGCTTGTAATCACCGGCTCTCCTAAACTGAAACTTGAAACCGGCAGTATTGATCAATTAGCCAGTTTCACGGCCTTAGGCAGAACGGCAATTGCGGACGATACCCTCACCTTCACCTACACAATCCAGGTTGGTGATACCACTGAAGATCTTGATCAACACTCTGCCAGTGCACTGGAATTAAACGGCGCCACCATCAAGGACGCCGCTGGCAATGACGCCATCCTCAGCCTGGCTCAGCCTGGGAATATTGGATCGCTCGCTAGCAATGGAACCCTAATCATCGATACCAATCCGAGCACTATCGGTCTCGATAACGATGGCGCTGATGATTCTTATGAGCTTGGTAAAGATTTCAATAAAGATGGCATTGATGACAGCAAACAGGAAACTGTGACGACCTTCGCGTCGACACAAGGGACCAGCAGCTTGGTCTTGAAAACTCCCGCTTCAACCCAGCAAACTAGCCTAAATGGCGGCATCGTTACTACCACTACTTCACTATTTTTTGACAACGCAACCAGCAACCCCACCTCCTTCGGGGGCCTTCAGGCTAGCATTAATGATTCCAATCCCAATTCTACCGCTACGGTTAAAAGAACTTCAGAGCTGATCAGCTTTACGGTTTCGCCAAAAGTTGCCACGTCCGGCGATGTCAGCGGCCTGGATATTGAAAAGATCAGGGATAATGCAATAGCAAAGTTTGAGTCGACAGTTCAGGAAGTTGATCTTTACTTCCCCGCAAATCCAGATGCAGGCGAAAGCTGGAATGCGATCTATAAAAAGAATAAAGATGGTGACTATTTCCTGTTTAATTACGATCCGATCACTGGCCTGGGCGGAATACTTCTTGATCGAGACAATGATGGCAAGGTCGATGGGGCAAGACTTTATTTAAAAGACGGTGAACTTGGGGATTTTGATGAGACGGTCAATGGCCGCATTGTTGATCCTGTTGGCATGGCAACGGTATCTGCGCCCACATTGCGGATTAGCAACGACAACAAGGGATTTACTGTTGATGGGGTAGAAGGTACCGGTCTGTGGATCACATTGGATGTCAATTCTTTTAGCTCCGCAACCCAAAGCAATTTAGAAATTTTCGACAGCGGCACTGGGAACTTCTATGGGGCAATCGGTGCCACCCTAGGCTCTGGCCCTACAGGAATCCAGACTATTTACATTGATGCCGGAACGACGATCAGCTTCCGCTACAGCGATGGTGCCGGCCAGGCCAATAGCAATCCCGCCCTCAATATCACTAATACAGCCAACGGCTTCAGGCTTGGCCTCGATGCAGACCGTAACGGCACGTACACCGACTTGATGCTTGACATCAGCAGCTCGTTCGCGGCTAGCTCACCCGCCAGCCTGGCCATGGCCCGCAAACAGCTGACCAGCAGCGACACGATCCTGGACCTAACCAGCATCACGGCAGCGGGCATCCGGTTGACTCTTGATATTTCAACCGATTGCAGCCTGCGCAACCGATTTGGATTCGTAAAACTCGACCCCTTAACAGGCACTTCCTATAAGGTTAATGGGATTTCCCAGAATGATGGCGCCGCCTTCCGCAGCGCCGTCCTTAGCCAATTCATCAATCCCTACCAAGGTTCAGGCACTTCGCACCAAAATGGCCAATCCAGGCAAAGTATTTCCTGGACCCTCGACAGCACTGCTGCCGGCTATTACGCCCCGGTGATGATCACCGAAGGGGGTGAGGTGCTGACCTTTGGTGCCACCACCGCCAGTGATGGACGCCAGCACGTCAAACTGCTTGGCACCAACACCTTTGGCTTCGAGGATCTCCTCGCTAGCCAGGGCTCCGATTGGGATTTCAATGACACCAAGATCAGGGTGAGCATCAGTGACTAAAACCCTAAAAGTTTTGTCCCTTACGGTGCAGTGCATCAAAGCTGTCAGGCATCCCGGAATGCCCATGAGAAGTCAATACTCAGCCTGTTGGTGCCATGAATCCAATGTCATAGATGTTGCAAATCCGGATAGGCCGTAATCAAGGCATCGGTGTTCAGCACTTCGCTCACCCCTTCGGGCTGCCAGATCACTTCCAGGGCGATCAACTCATCCACGCCCACAGCCCCCAATTGCTGCAGCGACTCGCGCAACTTCTCCGCCGTATCGGAGCCCTTGAGCAACAGCTTGTGGCAGGGCTGATTCAAAGTCCGTCACAGGCGTCCTTGCCGGGGCTGTCAGCATGGGTTGAGGTCGGCTGAATCGCCCCCTCCTTGTGCCTGAAAGCGCCTCCGCCGTAACCGATCTCGACCTGATCAGCTATCTGAGGTCAATCCCAGATGCGCGGATGCGGCGCGGGGTTCGGTTTCCGGCCTGGTATCTGCTGCTGCTGGCCGTGCTCGGAATCCTGAGTGGATGCCAGAGCTTGCGGGATCTGGAGCGTTTCGCCATCCGCCACCACAGCGTTCTGACCGAGGCACTCGGCCTGGCGTTGCGGCGGCCGCCATCGGATTCCTCGTTCCGCTACTTCTTCCAACAGGTGGATGTGGCCGCCCTGTGCACTGCGATCCGTGACTGGACGATCGCCCAAATCCCAGGTGGCGCAGCAGATCTCGATCAGCTGGTGTGTGACGGCAAGGCCTTGCGAGGGTCGATTGTGCCAACAACCTGTGGTGGCTCGGCGTTCATTGCCCAGGTCACGCTGTATTCGGCCGCCCTCGGTGTGGCCATCAGCCAGGCCTGCTACGCCACCGGCGAAAACCACGAGCGGGCGGTGCTGCGGCAGCTGCTCGGCGAGCTGGATCTGTGCGGCGTGCTGATCCAGGCGGATGCCCTGCACACCCAGAAACCGTTTTTCGGCAGCTCAAGGAGCAGGGAGCCGACTTCCTGCTGACCGTGAAAGGCAACCAGAAGACGTTGCATCGTCAGATCCGATCTCAGTTCCACGGAAAGCGGCATATTCCTTTCGTGGCGGACGTTTACGAGATTGGCCACGGCCGCGACATCGCCTGGACGCTGCGCGCCAAACAGGCTCCAGAGCACATCAGCGAGGCCTGGATCGGCACCAGCTGGATCGTGGAAGTCACGGCCAGAGGCACTCATGACGGCAGGCCGTTTCAAGCCACCCACCTGTTTCTGACGAGCCTGCGCACCACGCCAGAAGCACTGCTGCAACTGGTGCGCGACCGCTGGAGCATTGAGGGCTGGCACTGGATCCGTGACACCCAGCTCCGTGAGGACGCCCACCGCTACCGGGGTAATGGCGCCGGTGTGATGGCCACGCTGCGCACAGCAGCCCTCAATCTGCTGCGCCTGGCTGGGTTCCGCTCGATCCGGACTGGCTTACAGGCAGTGATGCACGACATCACGGCGCTGCTGGCAATGGCGCGGCGCCTGCCGGAACCGACTCCTGCTAAACTTTGTATCAGCCCTGCAGCTTGTGGCGGCTGGCCACCAGCAGGGTTATCGCGGTGAAATCGCTGCTGGCGTCGCTGTCACCTGAAGCAACATCGCCAGCGCTGAGGCGCTGACCTGCCACGTTGCTGGTGATCTCGCGATCGAGCTTGCTGCGCTCGGTCATCGACAGGCGATTGAAAGTAGATTCGGCTCTCCGGCAGCTCGCTGTAGGTGCGGCCGATTCGCCGCCTACCAGGGCTGCTGCGCTGAACGGCCCTGGCAGCAATAGATGAATAGGGCCTCACTCCACCCCGTTCAGCTGCTGGCGCAGCGACGGGACCGATCCCAGCGGAGGTCCGGCGTCAGGATGGCCTCAAACTGGAGAGGACCGGAGCAAGCCTTCCCCGCGCAACCGATCAATCCGCTGCAAGCCATCCGCCAACGGAGGTGCCAACGTGGATGCCATCAGTCCTTCAGTTGGAGAGCGCCGGTGGGAATCGCGATCGAGCTCAATGACCAACAGGCCCAGGTGATGTGGACCCCGGAAACTGAGCCAGTCCTTATGAGAGCTTTCCTACCGGCCAGAATTGGCCAGGATAAGCCCCATGAAACGCAAACGCCACAACCCCGAGCAGATCATCCGCAAGCTGCGCACCGCGGAACAACTGCTTAACCAAGGCCAAACCGTCGCCGATGTCTGCAGGGCTCTGGAGGTCTCAGCTCCGACTTATTACCGCTGGCAGCAGCTATATGGCGGGATGAAAGCGACTTAGGCCAAACGCCTCAAGGAGCTTGAGCAGGAGAACACCCGCCTCAAGCGGTTACTCGCAGATGCTGAACTGGATAAGGCAATGCTCAAGGAGCTTGTTGCGCTGTGAGGCGCACCTTGCGGTGCGACGGGAAACTTCTAAGCCCGGAGCGTCGTCGCAGGGCCGTGGTGGTTCTGCAGGATCGATTCCGGGTTTCCCAGCGGCGTGCCTGCCGGTTGACAGGTCAACACCGCAATACCCAGCGGCGCCCTGTGCCACTGGCAGACATCGAGGAGCAGAAGCTGCGCAGTCGGATCCGTGAGCTGGCGCGGCGCCATGTGCGCTGGGGCCGGCGGCTTGTCTACCGGCGGCTGAGGCTTGATGGCTGGAGCATCAATCACAAGCGAGTGCAACGGATCTGGCGTGAGTGCATGGCGACAATTAGATAGGCGGGGGCGTTGAATCTCAATTCTTGTTACCAGTCATATAGTGTTGCCTCAGTCAATTTGTTCCTTTGGCGTCGGCATCCAGCTCTGGTGAAAGCCGGCTCCAGCGTCAGCGGCGCAGGCAGCTGCTGGAGACAGCCCGTAGCCGCTACCAGTTGCTCAGTTACCAGGAGAAGGGTGCCCTGGTGGATGAACTGGTGGAACTCAGCGGGTATCACCGCAAATCGGTGCTGCGGTTGCTGCGCCAGCAGCCTGCGGACCATGGGGGTCCACCGGCCCGTGCTGGCGCTGATCACGAATCAGCGGCGGCGCTCGGCCGGAGGCGTTATGGCCCCGAGGTGGTGCAACTACTGGAGACCCTGTGGGAGGCCAGCGACCATCTCTGCGGCAAACGCCTGGCGGCGGTGTTGCCCACCCTTGTGGAGGCTCTCGAGCGCCATGGTCACCTGGAGATCGAACCGGTTCTCAAGAGATTGCTGCTGCAGGTGAGCCCGGCCACGATTGATCGGCTGCTGGCACCGGCTCGCTCTGCCCAGGGCGGTCAGCATCGGCGCCGCCGCTCGCGCATCGTCACCGGAGTGCGCAGGCGCACCACGGTGCGCACGTTCAATGGCTGGAAGGGTGTCGAGCCCGGCTGGTTCGAGATGGATCTGGTGGCCCACTGCGGTGGGCGCATGGAGGGCCCGTTCCTGTGGACGCTGGTGCTCACCGATGTGGCCAGTGGTTGGAGCGAATGTGTCCCGCTTCCCAGCCGCGATGGCCTGCTGGTGCGCTCAGCGCTCCAGGAGCTGCGGAAGCTGATACCGATGCCTCTGCGCGGCATCGACGTGGACAACGACACCGTATTCATGAACGAGGAGTTCGAGCGCTGGTGCGCCGAGGCCCGCGTGCCAGTCGAACTCACTCGATCACGGGCCTACAAATCCAATGACCAGGCCTGGGTGGAACAGAAGAACGGCATGCTGGTGCGCCGCGTAGTGGGGCACCGCCGGCTGGAAGGAGCTCAGCAGTTGGAGCGGCTCTGCCAGCTGTATGCCGCTCTGCGCCTGTTCACCAACATTTATCAACCATCGGCCAAGCGAATCCCGTTTGAGGAGACTGACCTGCGGGAGGGCCGCCGTCCCCGCCGCCGCCATGACGAACCGCTCACCCCAGCTGATCGGCTGCTGCGATGGGGAGGCATGGGCCGCAAGGGCCGCCAACGCATCGAGAAGCTGCAGCAACAATGCGACCCGGTCGCCCTGCTGGGGACGATCCGCCACAACCAAGCGGCCTTGGTGAATGGGGGGCGCGAGCCAGACCAGGAAAGAGAATCCGCCTCAACCACTTCCCAGGAGCTGGATAGCTTCTTGAACAGCCTGCGGCTGTTATGGCAGCGGAGTGAACCTGCCAAACGGGGCGGCTGGCAAACGCCCACCCGCACGTATCGCACTCGGGCAGACCCGACGCTGAGTTGCTGGCATCTAGTTCTCGAGTGGCTGCTGGCAGATCCGTTACTCACAGGCCAGCAGGCAATGCAGAGGCTGGATCGCGAACAACCCGGGCTCTATGGCGGCAGCCTGCGAACCCTGCAGCGACGGATGACGGACTGGCGTGTTGCCAATGCCGAACAGGTGGTGGGCATGCAGATGGAGGCATTCCAAGAGCAGGAAAACAACCAGCTCAACAGGAAAGAGGAGCTAAAGCAAAGGTGACAATTAAACGGGTAACAAATGCGGCGAGGCAACGCGCCCGCCTACGTAGTTGACACCGGGCAAGGCAATCGAGAAACAGTCCTCCTCCGGGCCGATCGCTGGTTCGGTTGCAGCGGGCGGAGATGCACCGCTGCAGAAAGCCGACGTGATCGCTTACGACACGGCACTACTGCGCCAGGAGAGCGAGACCGTCTATGCCAATCCCCGCTCTAATTCGTCTGCCCTGATTAACCAGCGGCGCCGCTACGCCGACCAGCTGAGCCTGTTGCTGCCAGGGCTTGCCAGCTGGGTTCAGTTCACAGCTGCTGCCGCCGGGGTGACTGGTAGCGCGGCCCTGCTGAGGGGTTGAGCGCTGGCAATGATCAGCCCCCGCCAGTTAACCAGTGGCATGCACCAGCGCAACTCAGCGCTGTGGGGCCCTACCCCCTTGCAGCCATTTGCCAATGCCCGCCTGCTGCTGGGCGAAAACGCCACCCCTGGTGACACCACCTCGCCGGTGGTGGCGGCCCATGTCCTCGAGTGCTTTCTGGAGCGGGCCAACTACATCTCCGCCAAGGAAAACGGCCCGGGGGTGGAGACCGGGGACTTCACCTACCAGGGCTACATCTGCCGCGCCAGCCGGCTGCCACCGCACCCTGGTGCGATCTGGCTGAGTAGGGAGCTGGAGTGGAGTCAGAACGGCCGGCGTGTCTCAACTGCCAGCAAAACTGTTGTGGCTCCCTGCGAGGGCGCAATTTGGCTTGGTGATCTAACCCTGCTCAATGCCGCAGGTGATGCAGGTGTCGATCCCTATGCCCAGTACACCTTGTTCACCGTGCTGGAGTTTGGTGCCAGCTACGGCTCAGGCGGCATCGGCAGCCTGGTGCAGCCGTTGATTGGTGAACGGGTGTTTGGCACGCTTAAGCCGAATCGGTTGGACCAGTCCTAAGGTGTACACACTTGTATGGCCAAGACAGTGACCGTCCGTGTCGGCATTCGTGAGCTGAGGGCCAAGTTGGCTTCTCACCTTGAGTCGGTGACGCCGATTGAGGTGACGCGCCACGGCCGCACTATTGGCCTCTACGTACCCCTGCCCCAGCCGGCTGAACGGGATGAGCGGGAACGACTGCTGGAAGCCGGCCGGCTGATGCAGGCCGAGCTGGAGCGCCTTGGCCTAACAGAGGAGGAGCTGAGTGCTGACTTCAAGGCTTGGCGTCAGCGGCGCCAGCAGCACTGAAGGTGGAGCGCAAACGACTCGTCCTTGACGCCAACATTTTGATTCGTGGCTGCCTTGGCGTGCGGGTGAGGAACCTGATCGCCGATTACGCCGATCGAGTGGACTTCTTTGTCGCGGAAGCCAATGTCGCCGAGGCGGCGGGCTACATCGCTGATCTCGCCAGAGAAAAGAACCTCGATGAAGTGCTCTGCGCAGAAGCCCTGCTCAGTTTGATGCGTGTTGTTCAGCTGGTGGCGGACACGGCACTCGAGTCAGCTCGAGCGGAGGCGCTGGCCAGAATCCGCGATGCTGATGACTGGCCTGCACTAGCGCTTGGCCTGCAACTGGAGTGCGCCATTTGGACGGAGGACCAAGACTTTTTTGGCAGCGGTATCGCCACGTGGACGACTCGCACGGTGGAGATCTACTTGAACAGTTGACTTGTCGTCGAGATGGGTCATGCTATTTGCATCTTCCAATTCCACTATCACTACTGCCTGCATCAGAGGCGAGGTGATTTGACAACGAGCATTAATGGTTCTTCTGGCATGGGGTCCAAAGTTCAGCGTGACTAGCTCACCCGGCGCGGGGGTGATCGGTGTGCAGGTCAGGGGTCGGTGATTCGACTACTGGTCTCTCACCGCCTGGCCTTGCAGGAAGTTGTGGATCATCTGCTCCATGCCGTTCTGCGTTCTCCCATGGGGACGCAGGCTCTTCTCGGCCCACACACGATCCAGCTCCTGGCGCAGCTTCTCAGGGATCCAGCAGGACAGCATCACCTTGCCCTCGCGGCTGGAGGTGCAATGGCGCTCAGGCGTGGACATCGAGCATTTTTGTGTACATGTGCACAATCTGCCACTGCCAGGCCCTCTGGACCAGCAACCGCTGGACTGCCGAAATCCCTGGCCAAAGGGGCCATCGATCAGTCAGAATGAGAACCGTTCTCAGTAATGGGTGGGTAGATGGGTCAGCAGGTCGTTCAGGTGCCCGTCACCCTGCTCACCGGCTTCCTCGGCGCTGGTAAGACCACCCTGCTTAACCACATCCTCAGCAACCAGCAGGGGCTGCGCAGCGCCGTGCTGGTCAATGAATTCGGTGAGGTGGGGATCGACAACGAGCTCGTGGTGGCCACCAGTGATCAGATGGTGGAGCTCAGCAACGGCTGCATCTGCTGCTCGATCAATGGGGAGCTACAGGAGGCGGTGCATCGGGTGCTCGAACGCCCCGAGCCACTGGATCTGATCGTGGTGGAAACCACCGGCCTAGCAGATCCGCTTCCCGTGGCCATGACGTTCATGGCAGGGGACCTGCGCGATCGGCTGCGGCTCGATTCGATCATCACCGTGATTGATGCCGAACACTTCAGCGCCACAGCCCTCGAAAGCCCGATCGCTCGCGCTCAGGTGGTTTATGGCGACATCCTGCTGCTCAACAAAGCCGACCTGGTTGATGAGCTACGGCTGAAGGAGGTTGAGGCCGAGCTGCGGGCGATCAAAACCGACGCACGAATTCTGCGGGCCAGCCGTGGTGATGTTCCTTTGGGCCTGCTGCTGAGCGTGGGGTTGTTTGAAACTGATCGCCTGGCATCGCTCCAGGCCCAGGAAGATGCCCATGAACAACATCACAACCACGGGGATCACCACCACCACGAGCATCACCACCATCCCCACACCCCGGAGTTGGAGGGCTTCAGTTCGGTGAGCCTGGCGGTGGACGCGCCGTTCGATCTGAGGCGCTTCCAGCACTTCCTTGACATCCAGCTGCCTGAATCGGTGTTTCGCGCCAAAGGGGTGCTCTGGTTCCGCGAAAGCGAGCGGCGCCACCTGTTTCACCTCTGCGGCAAGCGCTTCACGATCGATGACTCCGACTGGCCCGATGGCTCAGAGCGCCACACCAAAGTGGTGGTGATCGGCAAGGGCATTGACCAGGCAACGCTTAAGGCCCAGCTCGAGGCCTGCGTAGCGCTGCCATGAGCCAGACCCTGCTGATCTCTGGACCGCCTGGCTGCGGTAAAACCAGCTGGATTCTGAAGCGGGTCCAGGCTCATCGAGGCCCATGCGGGTATCTGCGGCTGGCCGGCTACCCCGACGAAGGGCTAGCCCAGGCGCCTGACGGCGGTATCGATCTGGCCTACCTGCAGGACCAGTGCCCGAGGCTGCTGGATCTGGCCGATCTCGATCAGGCCCTGGCACCAAGGCCGGAGCACCTTCTGGCGCTGATTGAACTACCCCAGTTCCAGCCGCCGACGGAATCGGGTCTTGGTGGGGTGGACCGGCGCGTGATTCCCCAACTGGAGGCCTTGCATCTCAAGCCCGACGAGCATTTGCACTTCGGGCGAGACACCGCCTTGCCCCGCCAGGACACCCTGGATTTCAGCAGTTTGCAGTCCTGGGAAAGGAACCTGGCTGGGAGTGTGTGGGATCCGGCCAGCCTGAGCAGCTTCTGGTTTGAACTGGTGAACGCTGCCTATGGCGATGTGTACCGCGCCAAGGCCCTAATGAACCTGCCCGATGGCCGGGCCTTCTTCTGCAACTGGATTGTGAGCCAGGAGGGCTCCCAGTTTCTGCCTTTGCAGACGATCGCCCCCCCTGACTGCCGCCCGGAGCGAATGTCGCGCCTCGTTGTGCAGGGCAAGGACCTCGAACCTGCCGCCATCGAGGTGACCCTCGCCGACTGCCTGCTGAGCCAAGCCCTGCCCCATTCATCCCCTTCCGCCTGATCGCCATGGCCCACGCCGTGATCTCCTGCCTGCACGCCAACCACGCCGCCCTGGAGGCCGTGCTCGCCGACATCGACCAACAGGGCATCGACACCATCACCTGCCTGGGCGATCTGGTGGGCTACGGCCCCCAGCCCAATGAGGTGGTGGAGTTAATCCGTCAGCGCGCCATCCCCACCTGCCAGGGCTGCTGGGATGAGGACATCATCGAAGGCCTCAACGCCTGCGACTGCAGCTACCCCTCCCAGCTGGCGGAAAGGCGAGGCCATCTGGCCCATCAGTGGACGGCCGATCAGCTGAGCGAGGAGAACAAGGATTTTCTTGCCAACCTGCCGATGTCGCTGCGGCGCGATCGGCTGCTGTTCGTCCATGGCAGTCCCAACAGTCAGCACGAATACCTGCTGCCCAACATGGATGCCTTCGCGGCGCTGGAGCGGGTCGAAACCGCCGGAGCCGACACCCTGTTCTGTGGTCATACCCATCATCCCTATGTGAGGGAGCTGCGGGATGGATCGATCCGGGTGCGCGTGCAGGAAGGTGTAGCCAGCGGCGGCCCATCTGTAGAAAGAGAAATCAATTTGCCGGTGCGCCGCATCATCAACGCCGGCTCGGTGGGTGAGCCGCGCCATGGCAACACCAACGCCACTTACGTGATTCACGACGAAGCCGCGGACAGCGTGGAGATCCGGGAGGTGGCCTACGACGTGGAGCGCACCTGCCGGGCCATCGTCGAATCCGGCCTGCCGGCGATCTTCGCGTGGCGCCTGCGCCATGGCTTCGAATACGCCGAGCGGGCCGATGACGCCAGCCACGTGTGTGAGCGCTGATGGCACGCTGGGCCTTAATAAGTGGTCTGCGCGGAGATCTGGAGGCCTATGAGGCCATCCAGGAAGATCTGCGCCACACCCGGCGGGTGGACACCCTTTTTGTGTTGGGGGATGTGATCGGTCCGGCACGGAATTGCGATGCCCTGCTGAGCCGGTTGCAGCAGCCGCGTCGTGGCGAACTGCAGCCGCAGTGCCTATATGGCTGGTGGGAGGACCAGCTGTTGGCCGAACGGGGATACCGGGGCGGGCGGCGAGCCGATGCCCTGCGCCTCAGCCAGGGGGAGACGGCCGTGGATGCCCTGCTCCAGGCCGTGGATCCTGGCCACATGGGCTGGCTGGCGGAGCTGCAGTTCGGCTTCATCGAGCTCGACTGCGCCCTGCTGCATGGCAGCTCGGCCACCGTGGAAGACAGCCTGGGCCCGGACAGCTCACCCCTGTTGTTGCTTGATCGGCTCACCCGCATGGAGGTGAACCGGCTGTTCACAGCGCGCAGCGGCCAGCAGTTCAGCATCGAACTCACTGGCGGCGGCATTGAGTCGCAGGTGCGGGATCTGGAGGGCCAACGGCACCAGCAGCAGAGCGTTCCCAAGCGCCAGGTGATCGGCATCGGGGCTGGCGTCCACTACACCATCTACGACCCCGGCACTGATCGCTTTGACTTTCTTACCGCCGGCAGCAGGTCCCAGGAGCGGGCGCGGGGGTTTGCATGACCCCGCAGCTGGGGGGGACTTTGGAGACCCTGCAGGTTGACCTGGCCGGCCGACAGCTGCGCTTGGTGCTGGAGCGCCGGGGGCATGCGGCGGCCCCCCTTTGGTTGCTGCTGCCGGCGCTGAGCACCGTGTCGAGCCGCGGTGAATGGAAAGCCTTTGCGAATGTGATGGGCGATCGGCGCCAGCTGGTGAGCTTCGACTGGCCCGGTTTCGGCGACAGTGACCGGCCAGCGATTGCCTACGACGCCGCCCTGCTGCGCTCGGCGCTGCGGGCCGTGCTCTCCTACCTCCGCACCACAACCCCTCAGCTGCCAATTGTGGTTGCCGCCGGCCACAGTGCCTCGGTGGCCCTGGGGCTGGCCACCGAATGGTCTGGGCTGTGGCAGGAGCTTGTGCTGGTGGCCCCCACCTGGCGCGGCCCCCTGCCGACGATGACCGGCTTGCCGCAGCAGCAGTTCAACTGGCTGCGGAGTCTTGTGGCAGCACCATGGATCGGCCCGGCGCTCTACCGGCTCAACACCAGCCGAATGCTGCTGCGCCTGATGCTGCGGCGTCATGTCTGGGTCGCCCCCGCCCTGCTCACACCGGCTCGGATCCGCGAACAGCAGCTTCTTGCCCGCCGCCCCGGAGCGCGCTTTGCCAGCGTGGCCTTCGTGAGCGGTGGCCTTGATCCGGTAGGTGATCGCACCTGGTGGCTGCAGCAGGCGCGGTTGCTCAAATGCCCGCTGCAGGTGGTGCTGGCGGCTGAGGCTCCGCCGCGCTCAAAGAAAGAGATGGAGGTTCTGGCCTGGGAGGCGGCTGATCAGCTCAGCGTGATTCCTGGTCGACTGGGGCTGCACCAGGAATTTGGGGCCCTACTGGCACGGCAACTGCTGGAGAGTTGCGTGTCTGCTGGCTGACCAGCAGCGCCAGCAGGAATCCTGCAAATTGCACGATCACCACACACGGACCGGAGGGCAGGTTGGTGAGGCCCGAGCCCAGTAGGCCAAGCAATGCACAGCTGCCGCCCAAGGTGGCTGAGGCGAGGGCATAGAGCGGGAAGTGGCGGCTCACGAGCCGCCCCCCGCAGGCAGGGATCACCACAAAGGCGCTGATCAGTAGCACTCCCACCGCTTTGATTGACACCGCCACCACTACCGCCAGCAGCACGATGAAGATCAGGCGGTGACGGTTGGCCCTCACCCCGAAGGCTCCAGCGAGATCGCTGTTGAGGGTGAGCAGCACCTGGGCCCGCAGGCTCAAGGCGAGATAGCCCAATGCAATCAGCAGCAGCAGGCCGATCACCACCAGATCGCTCCAGCTGATGCCGAGGATGTCGCCGAACAGCAGCTGCTGGATGCCGCCGCGGTAGGTCTCCACCAGGCTCAGGGCCACCACCGCAAAGGCCAGGGAGGTGGAATACACGATGTTCAGCAGGGCGTCTGCCGGCAGGCCACTGCGGGCCACCAGCTGGTTCACCAGCAGGGCGAACA
>NZ_JAGQCO010000004.1:0-93701 GCF_024346235.1 Cyanobium sp. BA5m-21 | reverse complement strand
TCAGCGTTTGCGAATTGTGTCGAAAATAGGTCGGCATAAGTGCCGCCGCGAGCCAGCAGGGTGGCGTGATTTCCCGACTCAACCACTCGGCCACCCGAAATCACACAAATGCAGTCGGCATTCACCACAGTGGAGAGGCGATGGGCCACCACCAAGGTGGTGCGGTCAGCCATCAATCGGTCTAGGGCTTCTTGCACAACCTGCTCAGAGGCTGAGTCGAGGGCAGAGGTGGCCTCGTCCAGAAACAGCAAGGGCGCATCCTTAATTAATGCACGCGCAATTGCAATTCGCTGACGCTGGCCGCCAGAGAGCATCGTGCCGTTTTCTCCAATAAGGGTGGCATAGCCCTCGGGCAGTTGAATAATGAAATCATGAGCATTTGCAGCCCTTGCAGCAGCCTCAATTTGGGGCGACGAAGCCGAAGACAAGCCATAGGCAATGTTGTTAGCAACAGTGTCATTAAAAAGAAATGTATTTTGATCAACAACTGAAATCAAGGAGCGCAACGATGCCAGAGAAAGCTGGCGAATATCAATGCCATCAATTGATATAACTCCTGAGCTGGGGTCGTAAAAGCGACACAATAAGTCAATTATGGTACTTTTACCGCCACCACTAGGCCCAACCAATGCGACAGTCCCGCTGCAAGGCAGCTCTAAAGATAAGTCATCGATAACCAGTTCATCGCCATAACCAAAACAGACATTCCTGGCCACAAGGCCTTCAGAAACACTGTTTAAGGACTGGGGGCTGGAAGCCTCAGGAGGCTCAGGCTTAGTATCGAGAATATTGAATAAATCACTGGCGGCAGAGACACCTTGCTGCAATATAGAATTAGATCTAGCAATCCCCTTAAAGGGCGCATAACAAAGATAGAGAGAGGTCAAAAAGGCAAAGAAGTTACCAGTGGTACGCGTGCCAGCAATTACGTTTTCACCGCCATATACTAAAACTGCACTAAAGCCAATCGCACCTATTACTTCCATTAATGGCTGATTGGCAAGCTTGGCCCGAGTTGTCTTCAGAGCAGCCTTTAAAACCGTTTGATTCTCTTGATCAAACCTCGACAACTCATAGGCCTGCATACCGAAGATCTTGACCACCCGCAAGCCGATTACCGACTCCTGGAGGAATGAGGCCAACTTGGCCAGACTCAGCTGCCCTTTACTAGAGTGACGTCTGACTTTTTTGGAAGAATTAAGAATCGGCAATATAGCCAGCGGGAAAAGAATGAAAGCGATCAACGACAGCAGCCAATCTTGATAAAAAGCTACGCAAACCAGAACTATCAGGGTTAGGGAATCTTTAAATATAGACGAAAAGCCGTCAACAATTCCACTCTTGACGAGTGAAACATCAGTGAGCACTCGAGACACCAACACGGTGGAGGAATTGCGATCCACGTAGGACTGGGGCAAATCCAATATTCGCTCAGCAAGTTGATGGCGCAAGTCAGCCGTAATTGACTGACCAACGGCCTCAGTCAGATAAGATCCTAGATATTGAGATACCGCCCTAAGCACTATCACCACAAGTATAACTACGGGCGCCAAATACAAACGACTTCGATCGCTCGAAGGCAAAATATCATCAAAAAGGTAGCGAATTACCAATGGCACAAAGCCGGTTGACGCGCCATACAGAAAATTAAAGAATAGGGCTAGAGAAAAGCCCGGCCACAAATGGCTGCGTCCATAAAAGGCCAGCCTTTGATAAATTTGTGTGCTCATTTAAGCAAGCCTACTAATTCATCGGCCGCTCGCCTGGATGCCCCAGGGGGGCCCATGGTTGCCTGCAACTCCTGCACAGATTGATTAAATAGGGCCCGATCATGGTTGAGGCTCCGCAGGGATCTCACAATTTTGTCAGCCGTCACGTGCCTCTGAACTAGCTCGGGAAACAACTGGCGCCCGAGAATAACATTGGGTAGGCCCATTGAGCGCTGGCCAATTACCAGCCTGGCAATCAAATAAGTAAGCCAGGAGAAGCGATAAAGAATCACATGGGGACAACCCAACAAGGCCGCCTCGAGGGTGGCTGTGCCAGAGGCGATCACACCAGCATCGGCAGCATGCAGCAGGTTATGGGCGTCGCCATCAACCAGGGGAACCGGCAGTGCCTCTCCACCATTCGCCTGCTCTAAATAGGAACGATCGATGGTGGGCGCCTTCAGTAAGACAACCTGCCAACCATCGAGTTTGAGCTGGTTGGCAGCTTTCAGCATGGCGGGCAAAAGCATCCGCACTTCAGCCTGGCGACTGCCAGGCATCAACACAAGCAAGGACTGCTCCAGAGATAACCCATGGCGAAGCCGCGTCTGCTCACGGGAGCAACTGACTTGGAGCTCATCTACTAGTGGATGGCCCACATAGCGAGCAAAGTCGCGGCCATGGGAATTAAAGATGGGCTCCTCAAACGGGAAAATTACTGCCAGGCGCTCAATTAGCCGCTCCATCTTTTTGGCCCTTCCCTGGCCCCAGGCCCAAACCTGGGGCGCAATGTAGAAAAACACAGGGATGCCGCGCTTCTTAGCCTCCTTAGCCACAAACATATTGAAGCCGGGATAGTCAACCAGCACCACCACATCCGGGCGATGGTTATCCATCTGATGCTTCAACAACTCCATCACGCGGTGGTGACGGCGAAGACTACCGATGATCTCCACCAAGCCAACCGCAGAAAGCACTCGCACGTCGGCCAGGATGTCGATGCCGCAGGCGCGCAGTTGGTCACCGCCCACCCCTGCTATCTCTACCCCCGGCACTTGGCGCTGCAGCTCGCGCACCAAGAAGCCGCCATGGAGATCTCCCGACGCCTCACCTGCCACAAACAAAACCCGCCGCCGTCCCAGATCAACCATGGAACCGAACATTCGACAGAGCACAAAGACGCTGATCCAGCCAATTCAGTAAGGGCGCCAGACTGGCACTGTCCACCTGAAGCGGCACCAAGCTCACAACCTGGCGATAACGGTGGGGCAGGCGTTGACCATCCTTGACGGTGGTGACCAACCGTGCGCCATTGGCATGGGCCAAATCCAACAAACCCTTCAGGTCTGATTCAGCATAAACGTGGTGATCCGGGAAGGATTCCGTTGCCACCAGCTGGAGTCCGCAGGCCCGCAGAGCTGAAAAAAACTTCTCCGGCAAGCCGATACCGCAGAAGGCCACCAGACGCTCCTGCTGGAGCTGGGGCGGCGGCAGTAAACAGAAGCGCACGGCAAAGCGTGGCTTGTGGCTCGGCCAACCCACGGGAACAGGCGGCAACGGCTCAACAGGCTCTGCACCGGTGAACACAAGCCCATCGGCCCGGGCCAATTGATCCAGGGGCTCGCGTAGCGGGCCCGCCGGAAACACCAGACGGTTTCCCAGTCCGTGCTTTCGATCCAGCAGGGACAGGTCCAAATCACGGCCCAAACGCCAGTGCTGCAAACCATCGTCCAGCAAGATCACAGTGGCCCCAGCCGCCACTGCCAACGCCGCACTCCGGCAGCGGTTCGAGCCCACCCACGCCACACCATCCCCGAGGCTTTGGGCGTACTCCAGGGCCTCATCCCCCACCTCCGCGCAGGAGCTGGTCGCAGAAACCAGGCACGAGTTTCGGCGCCGGGTGCCATAGCCACGCAGCAGCACCGCCACCCGCCAGCCGCGCTTCTCAAGGCCCTGGGCCAAGGCAATCCCCAGAGGGGTCTTGCCCGTCCCCCCCAGGGTGAGGTTGCCTATCGAGAGCACCGGCACCGAACAACGCCAAGGGCGAGTACCGCGCCGGTGCAAAGTCACGGCGCAGCCATAAAGCCAGCCCAGTGGCCAGAGCAGCCAGGCCTGCCAGCCACGGCGGCGCTGATACCAAAAATGCGGCGTAGTTAATGGCATTAGATCATTGGCATCTCATTAATTGCATCGAATCAGCGGCAGTGCATCAGCGGCACTCTTCAGCGGCACTGCTTGAGCGGCACTGCTTCAGCAGCAGTGAAGCAAGCAGCTGGGAGGGGCCGCGCAAGCGCAGGCCCTCCCCACGCCGCTGCGGCAATGGCTGAACCAGCAGGGGCAGGGCAGCCGCCAGAGCTGCTGCCACATCGGCGCACTGCTGGAGGCAGCCAGCCGACAGCAACGGCTCCAGCAGGTCAGAAAAGTTGGCCATATCGGGGCCACAGAGCACGGGACGACCCAGGGCCACGGGCTCCAGGGGGTTCTGGCCACCAAGGGCCCGGCCCTGCGGATAAAAACTACCCCCCATCACCACCACGGCCGCTGCGCTGATCCAGGTGCCCATCTCGCCAATTACATCAGCCACAAGCACATCGGGGTTAGGAGCCAAGCCCCCGCCAGCCAGGTCACTCCAGAGCGCCGCCGACAGTCCCAGCTCCCGCGCCTGTGCAAGCACCTCCTGGGCCCGCTGGGGATGGCGCGGTGCCAACAGCAGTCCAAATGGGCGCTGCGTCAGCTTGTTTTCCACCCAGGCTTCAATCCATTGCCGTTCTTCACCGGCATGGCTGCTGGCCAGCAGCAGCACCGACCTGCCGGCAAACACCTGCTGCACCAGCTCAAGATGAACGCTATTGACCGGCGGCAGATCGGCATCGAGCTTGGTGGAGCCCAGGGCGCGCACATCGCGGGCCCCCAGACGCCGAAAACGCTCGGCATCGTCCTGGGACTGGGCCAGGCATACCTCCACCCGCGCCAGCAACCAGCCGGCATAAACAGGGAACCGCCGATGCCGCAGGTAGGAGCGTTGGCTCATGCGGGCATTGATCAAGTGCAGATGGGGCATCGCCTGCACCAGCTCAGGCCAGAGCTCTGCCTCCGCCAAAACCCCCAGACAGGGCCGCCAATAGCAGCGAAAGGGCAACAGGGCCAGCCAATGATCTATCGGCACGAATTGGTGTATCGCAGCAGGCGGCAATACCCGGTCAGCCAGGGCGGCGGAGGTGCGTGTCACCGTTGTCACCAGCAGCACTGGCGCTCCAACACCCTGATCCAGCGCTCGCAACACGGGCAACAGGCTGTTTAGTTCGCCCACACTGGCGGCGTGAAACCACAGCAGCGGACCAGCTGGGCGGCGGCGGCTGGGCCAGCCCAGGCGCTCCCCCAGCCTGCGGGGATCCTCCTTGGCCTTGGCCAGGCGGACCAGCAACAAGACCAGCCAGAACGGGGTCAGGCCAAGGGAGAGCAGTCGATAGAGCCCCAGCAGCAACCAGGCCTTAGCTCGCTTCACGGGCACTCACCAGCCAGGTCGGCCCCATGGCGCAATCGCTCCGCCAGCAGCTCCTGGCTATCCACCAAGCTGTTGTGCAGCCATAGCGGCTCGCCCAGCTGCACAACCACTCGCGACAGGGGCAAGGGCAACACCGACCGGTCCCAGGAGCGCAAGCGATAGCTGCGGGAGCAGGAAACAGAAACCGGCACAATCGAGCAGCCCGATTGCTGGGCAAGATGAATCACCCCACTTTTGACCAACTCAGCCGGACCCTTAGGCCCGTCTGGGGTGATACAAACAGGCTGGCATTGCTGCAGAGCCCGGCGCAGGAAGTGATAGGCCTGCAGGCCACCACGGGTGGAAGAACCCTCCACCACCTCCAAACCGCGTAAGCGCACTGCCACGGCAACGATCTGGCCATCCCGATGGCTACTGAGCAGAACAGCCACCCGGCGCCGATCAAAGCGACGCAATAGGGGTATAAAAAAAGCGTGGCGATGCCAGAGGGCATAAATCACTGCGGCCCCCTGTTCCTGAACCAACCGATAGGTATCGGGATGGGCCTGAATGCGGATCCGCGAGGTACGCACAAACAGCTCCCCGTAGCAATTGAGCGCAGCGCCGGCAAGGCTGGCCAGCAGTCGGTTATTGAGCAGGGTTCGTTTTTTCACCAAAACGGCCCATCAAAAAACCCTACAGATCTGCCGAAAACGGCAATTCTGCAGGGAATCACGAATCAGATCGGAAGCCAACTCAGGCGGAACCAACGCCCACGTATGAGCCGTAGAAAAACAGCCCAACAACAAAAATTACTGCCATACCGCCAGCTGTTGCGACCAGCCACAGGGGCAAAACCCCTTCGGTCCAGCGAGAGCGCCAAGCAACTGCAGGACGACCATCCGGCAGACGATCTGGAATCCGGCCATCAGGCAGGTTGGACTTCTTGCCGCTCATCGGGAGCTCTCCGGGTTACGTGAAGAGGGGTCAGTTAAAGAAATAACTTGAAAAAAGGATGCCGATCGTGAAAACGAACAACAAGCCCAAAAACAAGCTGGTGCGGTTTAGTTCAACCGGCAAATTATTGGGATTAGGAGAGCGTTGCATGGCTGACGAGCGATTACCGACTCAGCGGCGGACAAATTGCATAGCCGCAAGACATCCCAGGAAAAAGACCGTGGGAACGCCGAGGGCATGCACCGACAGCCACCGAACCGTGAAGATCGGATAGTTGCGGGGAGTGGTGGAAACAGGTGCTTGGGTCATGGCTTATTGCAAGCGCTGGTCAAGTTGGGTCTTGCCCTCGTAACGCCGACTCACCACTGGAGCTTTGCTTTCCTGAGCCTGAAAATAGGCGTCAGGGCGAGGGGTCCCAAAGGCGTCATAGGCCAAGCCCGTAGAAACGAACATGAAGCCGGCCAAAAAGATGGCGGGCAGGGTAACCGCATGGATTACCCAGTAACGAATGCTCGTGATGATCTCGAAGAACGGGCGTTCTCCTGTCGAGCCGGCAGCCATAGCAACAAGCGTTCAGCTCAATAATCTTAAGGGTGAGCCGGGGGATGACGGGGCCGGAATGGCGCCTTGGTTACAGAAGTTGGCGACCGCAGCAGCTGGACGGGGCGGGATCAGCCCACCCAGCGCAGCAGGGATCCCCGTTCACCAAGCACGAAGCCCTTGCCATCTGACTTAAAGCTGATGCGGGTGAAGTTGGAGGGCTGCTGGGCGCCCACCGGATCTTTCTGCCAGCTTTTGCCACCATCGCTGGACATCAACAAGGTGCCGCTGCCGCCGCCTGTCCAGATCGAGCCATCAGGAGCCCAGGCCATGTCGAGATAACCGAAGCCATTCGTGATCGGCACCACCGCCTTGCCCCACTCCTCAACGTTGCTGGCATCTGGGTTAAAGCGGATCTGGGCTCCACGGGCCAACATCCAGAGGGAGCCGTCGGGCTGGAAGCCCATCGACTGGAGCCGCTGGCTGCTCATGCGTTGGTGGGGCTGCCAGGTGCCATCCCCTGGCTTCCAAGTGGAGAAGAAATTGCCCAGTCCACTGACGCTTACATAACGACCATCGCCAAAGCGGCGCAGCTCCCGCACGGCCCCGGCAGCGTCATCCACATCGGCTTGCCAATTGGTGCCGCCATCACGGGTTTGATAGATCGCTCCCACATTGGTGGCCAGCTCGGCCTGATCTGGCCCCAAAGCCGTGATCAAGTACGGCTCACCTGGCAGCTTGGTATCCAGGAAAAGACGGCTCCAGTTTTGGCCCCCGTCCGTGGTGTGCAGCAACAAACCAGGCTGGCCGGCAATCCAGCCCTCATCGCCGCGGAAATCAAGGCTGATCAAACGGAAGTTTTCCTCTTCCGGCAGATCGAGGGCCCGCTCAGCCCAGCTGGCACCGCCATCGTTGGTTTCCAGTATCAATCTATTGCTACCCACCAAGAAGCCGTGGCGGTCATCGGTGAAGGCCACATCCAGGGGATTGGCCTTTGTGGCCAAAGGCACTGCTTGCCAGGGGCTTGCGGCTGCCACAGGCAACCCGGTGGTGACACAGCCGGAGAGGCCAAAGCCCAGCCCAGCAACGAGCAGCAAGCTCACTAGGGGCCGCATTAGGGCCTGAAGCTTGCGGGACAGGGGAAGACTGGTCATCAGCGCAGGGAGTAGAGGGAGAGGAAGAAGGCAAAAGCCAAAGCGAAGCCCCCGAAGATCAAGACATTCTTCTGGCCTGGGGTGAGCTTGTTGACGCCCAACCCGAAGTTGAGGTTTTCTTCGAAGCCGCTGGGCTTGTTGCGGGGACCGATGTCCTTAAAGGCCCCCACCCGACTGCGGCAGACGGGGCAGCGGAAGCCGATCGGATCAAGCTGGCTAAATGGCGTACCGGGGGCGATGGCCAGCTTGCGCACCCCCTCATCCGGGTCGTAGACGAAACCGCAGCTGCGGCATTCAAATCGGTGCGTATCTGGATCCTCCACTGGATCCACTGACAGCGCCTCTTCCGCTTGAGGGCCCGGCTCGGCCTCCATGACCTCGCTGGGTTCGCTGGCTTCGGGCTGGGGCCCAGGCACTTGATCAGAACTCATCCCTGGGCCTCAGGTGGTTCAGTCACTTTATCGGTGCCACCCCAGGGCCCGGGCACAGATGCCAGACTAACCGGCAGGTTGGTATGGCTCGCATGTTCGTGCTCTCCGGCTACGACGCTTTTGTTGGCTTCCTGCTGATTTCAGCGGCGGTGCCAGTGCTGGCGTTGCTGGCCAACAAATTGCTGTCACCCCAGAGCCGCAAGGGCGAGCGCGAGCTCACCTACGAATCGGGCATGGAGCCGATTGGCGGCGCCTGGATTCAATTCAATATCCGCTACTACATGTTTGCCTTGGTCTTCGTCATCTTTGACGTGGAGACCGTCTTTCTTTACCCCTGGGCCGTGGCATTTCACCGCCTTGGCCTGCTGGCCTTTATCGAAGCCCTTATCTTCATCGCCATCCTGGTAGTCGCCCTCGCATACGCCTGGCGCAAAGGCGCCCTTGAGTGGAGCTGAACCCATGACCAACACACCCTCAATAGAAGCTTTAAAGGATCTGCGGGCGGCTAGCTGCAACCCGGTTGGCACGCCAACGATCACCTCGGATCTCTCCGAAAATGTCATCCTCACCACCCTGGATGACATTCACAACTGGGCGCGCCTCTCGAGTCTCTGGCCCCTGCTTTACGGCACGGCTTGCTGCTTCATCGAATTTGCCGCCCTGATTGGCTCCCGCTTCGATTTCGACCGCTTTGGTCTAGTGCCCCGCTCTAGTCCACGCCAGGCGGACCTGCTGATCGTGGCCGGCACCGTGACCATGAAGATGGCCCCTGCCCTGGTGCGTCTCTATGAGCAGATGCCTGAGCCGAAATATGTGATCGCCATGGGCGCTTGCACCATCACCGGCGGCATGTTTTCCGCCGATTCCACCACCGCCGTGCGGGGCGTGGACAAGTTGATACCCGTAGATCTCTATCTACCCGGCTGCCCTCCTCGCCCGGAAGCAATCTTTGATGCGGTGATCAAACTGCGTAAAAAAGTGGGCAACGAAGCCTTGGTCGAGCGCGGCAATCTGCAGCAATCGCACCGCTATTGCACGGTCTCCCACCAGATGAAAGCGGTGGCCCCGATCGTGAATGGTCAATACTTAGCAGCCGAAACCCAAAGACAGGCCCTAGCCGCCGCCAGCTCCCTTCCCATGCCCGCACCAGCTGCGGCCATCCCTGCACCAGTCGAAGCCTGAGCACCTCCTCCACGCCTGCCATGCCTGACGCAATCCAAACCAACGCCGGCAACAACTCCAGCAGCACGGCGCTTGAAACCCCGGCTCCCGGCGCGGTTGGCAGCTGGCTTTCCAGCCAGGGTTTTGATCATGTTGCGCTTGGCAGCGACCATCTCGGCATCGAAATGCTCGGCGTGGAAGCGGTGTTTCTGCCCGTAATAGCTACGGCCCTCAAAAGCCAAGGGTTCGATTACCTGCAATGCCAAGGGGGCTACGACGAAGGGGCAGGTGGCCGGTTGGTGAGCTTCTACCACCTGGTCAAGCTGGCAGCCCTTTCAGATCGCTGTACTGCTGGAGTGATGCCCCCAGGGGAAGCCCCTGAAGAAGTGCGCATCAAGGTATTTCTGGAGCGCGACGGCGATCTCACTATTCCCACTCTTTATGGCCTGTTCCGCGGTGCCGACTGGCAGGAGCGGGAAACCTTCGACATGTACGGCATTCAGTTTGCTGGCCACCCCCATCCCAAGCGGCTGTTGATGCCGGAAGACTGGAAAGGCTTTCCGATGCGCAAGGACTACGTGCAGCCCGATTTCTACGAAATGCAGGACGCCTACTAGGACGCGGAGCCGCTGCCCCTCTGGTGATTACGGTAAAAACGCATCACCGCTAGGGCGACGCTGCGGGGATCGTGGCGCAACGTGGCCGTAGGCCTAGCCCCTTGGAGCGGTGCCAACATCACTTCGTAGCCCTGGCGGCGCAGCTGGCGCGTGTCACAGGCCACCGGCTCGGCACCCTGGTGCCGGTAATGGTCAATCAAGGCGGAATCGCCCAGATCTTCCTGGGCGAGCACGGCGGTGAATAGTCGCTCCTCCACCCCGAGGCTGGCCAATTGGGCCTCAAGGGCCCGCAAATGTCCCTCTACATCGAGCCCATCGGTTTCGCCCGGCTGGGTCATCAGGTTGCAGATGTAAAGGCGCGGTGCCTTGCTGCGACGGATGGCCTGCACCAGCTCGGGTACGAGCAGGTTGGGCAGCAATGAGGTGTAAAGGCTGCCCGGGCCAAGCACGATCAAATCGGCATTTGCGATGGCTTCCAGGGCTCGGGGTAGGGCCGGAGGTCGCTCGGGCGTGCAGCCCAACCGCACGATTGGGCTGGAGGCGTGGCCAATCTTCGACTCGCCTTCGATCCGTTCGCCGTTCTCAAGCTCAGCCCACAAACGCACGTCGGCGTTGGTGGCGGGCACCACCTGCCCCTGCACCGCCAACACCCTGCTGCTGGCGGTGATGGCCGATTCCAGATTGCCAGTGATCGCCGTGAGGGCTGAAAGGAATAAGTTGCCGAAGCTGTGGCCCTCCAGACCGCTACCGGCCTTGAAGCGGTATTGGAACAACCGGGTCAGCAGGGGTTCCTCCCGAGCCAGGGCCGCCAGGCAGTTGCGGATGTCGCCGGGAGGTTGCACGCCCAGCTCCCGCCGCAGCACCCCGCTGCTGCCGCCGTCATCGGCAACCGTGACGATGGCCGTGAGATTGCTGCTGTAGCGCTTTAGTCCACTGAGCAGGGTGGAAAGGCCGGTGCCGCCGCCAATGGCGACGATGCTTGGGCCGCGGTTGAGGCGCCCCTGAGCCAGCAGGGCATCCACTAACAATGTGTCCTTTTCCGGGGCCAAAGCCTGCTGAATGGAACCGAAACTGCGGCTCTGGCCCAGCCAGATCAGCACAGCTCCAACCAGCAACACCAACGGCCCCGTGAACTTGCGAGGCAACACCCCGGTGACCTGAGCCAGCAGCCATTGAATACTGGAGAGCATCCAGTAGATCGGCTGCAAATCGGCCCACACCGCCGCGCCGAGCAGGGCCACCAATAACCCCAACCCGGAGGTGAGCACCCAGCGCTTCACCACCAGTCCTGGCTGCAACCAGCGGGCCGCTCGCCGGGAGCGACTCATCAGGTCCTTGCGGCGCAGATCTCCGCGGCCCAGCCAACCCGGTTTCGGCAGCGGTCGGCGGGAGCGCCGCAATCGAGAGACCGGAGCGGAGGAGCGCAAAGGGCGGGGGAGGACGCTGCCGCAATTGGCTGAACTTTAAGGAGTGCCATCGGCACCGCAAACAGCGAGGATGGAAACTTCTTCATAGGCCCCCTCTGGCTTCCTCAGCACCACCGCTGGCCGCAATGGAGAACCTCAGCGTGCGCTGGGGCAGCCGCTGCATCCTTAACCAGGTAAATCTGCAGATCGCCGCCGGCGAGCGCCTAGTGGTGGTTGGGCCTTCCGGAGCGGGCAAGTCAACCATCCTGCGTCTGCTGGCAGGACTGCAGCTGCCCAACAGCGGCAGCTTGAGTCTCCATGGCATCCCTCAGACCTATTTGCGCCTAGATCAGCGTCAGCCTCAGGACGTACGGCTGGTGTTTCAGAACCCGGCCCTACTTGGCTCCCTAACCGTGCGTGAAAACGTCGGCTTCCTGCTCTATCGCCACGGCCGGCTAGCTGAACGAGAGATACGAGAGCGAGTGGGCGCAGCACTGCATGCGGTGGGGCTTCAAGGCATCGAGGAGCAAATGCCTGCGGAGCTCAGCGGCGGCATGCAGAAGCGGGTCAGCTTTGCCCGGGCCCTAATCGACGACCCGGCCAAGCCAAATGAACAGATGCCCCTGCTGCTGTTCGACGAACCCACGGCCGGCCTGGATCCGATTGCTTGTACCCGAATCGAAGATCTAATCGTGCGCACCACGGAAGTAGCTCGGGCCACCTCTGTGGTGGTGAGCCATGTGCACAGCACCATCGAACGCTCTGCGGAACGGGTTGTGCTGCTGTACGACGGCCAATTCCGCTGGAGCGGCACGGTTGAGGAATACCGCAGCTGCAGCGATCCCTACGTGGTGCAGTTCAGGAGCGGTAGTCTGCGCGGACCGATGCAACCTGCGGAGCTCTGAATCCATGCGCCGCAGCATCCGCGAAGCAGTTGTCGGCTTCTCCCTGTTAGCCGCTATCGGCAGTGCCGTAGGTCTCTCCTTCTGGTTGCGCGGCATCTCCCTAAGCAGGCAAAACTGGAGCGTCAAAGCCAGCTTCGCCGAAGCATCTGGCCTGGCAGAGCGCTCACCTGTGACCTACAGAGGCGTTTTAGTTGGCAGCGTGCGGCGCGTAACCGTGACACCCGAGGCGGTGGTTGCTGAACTGGAAATCAACCATGCCGATCTGAATCTGGCTCGGCCTACAAGGGCGGAGATCGGCGAAGCCTCCTTACTAGGTGGTGAAGCCGAAGTTGCTCTGATCAGCAGCGGCCCGCCCTTGCCGCCAGGCTCTGCCAACCCTCGCTCCAAGGCCTGCAACACGACCGTAGCCATTTGCAATGGCTCCTCGATCGAGGGAATCCAGGGACCAAGTCTGACCAGCGTGACCACGCTGATGCACAAGATGCTGGTGGAAACAGACCAGATGAAACTGCTCAGCAAAGTCTCAACCGCGGCCAGCAGCTTCGATCGCACCGCCAAGGACACTTCCAACTTCATGAAGGAAGGCCAGTCCCTGGCCAAGGAGCTCGAATCGACGGTGAAAGCGGCCCAGCCCACGATCACCAATCTCAACAGCAGCACTGACCACCTGCGCCGGATTATCGCCGCCCTAGACAATCCCCAGACCCTGAAGGATCTGAAGGCCACCGTCAGCAATGCCGAGCAGCTCACCGCCAAATGGAATTCAGTTGGGGGCGATGTGACCAAACTCACCGACGATCCCCGCTTCATGGACGGCATCCGCAGCGTGGCCGTGGGCTTGGGCAAATTCTTCGATGAGCTGTACCCGGCCCAGACCGACGTCGCCCGAGACAAGGCCGCCCGAGAGAAGGCCACGCAGACAAAGCCCTAAATCCCGTTGATCGCCTCCATGGCGATGGCAGCGATGGCCTGATCGCTGGCCTTGGGTAGTTGCACGTACTTGCCGCCGGCCGCCTCAGCCAGGTCCTTGCCCATGCCGCTGCCGATGAACTTGCGCTCGGTATCGATCACCAGCAGCTTGATGCCTAGGGCCCGGTACTTGCTGGCCACCTGCTTCACCTCCTCCTTGAGGTCCACCGGCTCCTCGCCCTCCAGCTGGGGTTGACCCAGGGAGCGGCTGAGGGGCACGTTGCCGCGGCCATCGGTGATCGCTACCACCACCACCTGGCCCAGATCGCCCGTGGCCAGAGCGTTGGCCCCCACCCGGGCGGCCTGGGAGAGCCCGTGGGCCAGGGGTGAGCCGCCGCCGCAGGGCATCGCCTCAAGACGCCGGCGCGCAGCGGTGATCGAGCGGGTGGGGGGCAGCAGCACCTCGGCCTGCTCGCCGCGGAAGGGAATCAGGGCCACTTCGTCGCGATTTTCGTAGGCCTCGGTGAGCAAGCGAATCACGGCCCCCTTAGCGCTCTGCATGCGATTGAGAGCCATCGAGCCGCTGGCATCCACCAGGAAGATCACCAGGGCACCGGCCTTGCGCTGCAGCTGTTTGGCGCGCAGGTCACCGTCTTCCACGATCACCTTGCGATGGGGCTGCCGCTCACGGCGAGATTTCTGATAGGGGGCGGCCGCCCGCAGGGTGGCATCGACAGCGATGCGCTTCACCGGGCCGCGGGGCAGCATCGGCTTCACATAGCGGCCGCGGGAATCGCTAAACACCACCGCCCTGCTGCCACTGCCGCCCGTTTTGGCCTTGGCCGAGGCGAACAGCAGCAGATCCGGATCGATGGCGATGGCCTCAGGATCCAGCAAAAATTCCTCAGGCACCTGGGGCGGCGCCTGATCTTCAGGACTGTCGTCTTGGGATTCGTCTTCTTCAGGTTCGTCGTCTTTGGGACTTTCGTCGTCTTGATCGTCTTTGTCTTGCTCGGGCTCCTGCTCGTTCTCAGGCTGATCGGGATCCTCCGGCGGCTGCTCCCCCTGGGGCGGTGTCTCCCCCTGGGGCGGTGTCTCTCCCCGGGGCGGCGACGGGGGTTCAAGAGGCTGGTCGGGATCGGGGGGCGGCATTTGCAGGGCACGAGGTGCAATCACCAGGCGCACTGCTACTTGAAGGTCGTCGGCCTCGACTCGATCTCGGCCGCTGAGGGCTGCATGGGCCCGGGCCACCCGCACGGCATAAAGCTCGCTGCGATGGCCCTCGACCCCACCCCGCAAAGCCTCATTCACCAGATAAACGATCTGCTCGCGGGCAATCTGCACATCCGGTAGCCACTGCCGCGCCAGCAGCAGCTGGGTGGCCAGGGCATCGGTTTCCTCCTGCCAGCGTGCACCGAAGTCGGTGCTGGATTCGGCCTGATCCATCGCCGAGCGGGTGATTTCCACCCGCTGCTCAAGCTCCAGCACCTGATTGGCACTTAGGCAGATGGCGAAGCGATCGAGCAGGTGATCGCGCACCGGCCCCTCCTCAGGATTGAAGGTGGCGATCAGCAGGCAGCGACAAGGGTGGCTAAGGCTGAGGCCCTCCCGCTCGATCCGGTTTTCGCCGCTGCCCACCGCCGCCAACAACAGGTTTGTGACGTTGTCGTCAAGCAAGTTGAGCTCGTCGACATAGAGCACACCCCGATGGGCTTCAGCCAGCAGCCCTGGCTGAAAAACAGCCTGGCCACTGGTCAGCGAAGCCGTCACATCGACCGAGCCCACCAGCCTGTCTTCGGTGATGCCCAACGGCACCTGCACAAAGGGCGCCGGCACCACTGCGGTGGGCAACAGGGCGCTGGTAGCTACTCCCGTGGGATCGGCACCCAATTCGGTAAGCCGAATGCAGGTTGCCTCGTCCCAGTCATCGGGCCTCTGGGGATCGATGTTGAGGGCCTGGCCGCCCACATCAAGCACGTCGATCGGCGGCAGCAGGGCATGCAGACCGCGAGCCAACACCGACTTGCCAGTGCCACGACCACCGGCGATCACCACCCCGCCCAGGCCTGGATCGACCGCGGCCAGCAGCAGGGCCAACTTGAGGGTGCCGTGGCCGGTGATGGCGGCGAGGGGAAAGGCCCTACTGGCAACTCCGCTTGCAACCATGGGAGGGCTAAGACCCGATTCACATGCCAGCCAGTCTCGCTGATCAGCCCAGAGGCAGTGAAGCGGCAACCCTGGCCATCGCCCTAGGCGCCAACCTGCCCAGCCGCTGCGGTGGCCCGATCGCCACCCTGATCGCCGTGCGCCCCCTGCTCGAAGCCAGCCTGCGCCAGTGGGGCCAGTGCCTCAGCTCGGGGCCTACCGGCTTCCGCTGGTCTCCTCTGTTTGAGACCGAACCCGTAGGCGGCCCCCCAGGCCAGCCGCCTTATATCAATGCGGTCCTAGTGGTGGACGGCCTGGTGGCAGGGCTGGGAGCAGATAGGGCAAGGACAGCAGCCGGTGAAGCTCTACTGGAGCAATTGCAAGCGCTGGAGCATGACTTCGGCCGGGAGCGTCAGGCGCGCTGGGCCCCCCGCAGCATCGACCTCGACCTGCTCTGGTGGGGGGATCTGAGCTGCCACACCCCCCGCCTCCAGTTGCCCCACCCGCTTTGGCGGCAGCGAGACTTTGTGCTGGCGCCGCTGGCTGCCCTGGCAGGCCTGGCCCCAGAACCTGGGTGCGCGGTGATAGCGCTAGCTGGCAGACCCGGCTGGCCCGAGCAGCTGGGGTAACCCTGCGCGATGCTGGCCCCACAGACCCGCGACAAGCCCAGCCATGGCGCCCCTCCCCGCTCCAGAGCCCTCGCGTCACCTGGAAACCACCGCGGTGCTCGATGCCCGCAAGATCCGCTTTGAGGTCAACCGCGTCGAGCTGCCGATGGGCGTGGTGGGCACTTTTGGCTTGATCCGCCACCCCGGCGCCTCCCTGGCGGTGCCGGTGCTTGACGACGGCCGGGTGGTAGTGCTGCGCCAGTACCGCTTCGCCGTGGCCACCCGCCTGCTGGAATTTCCGGCCGGCACCCTCGATGAAGGCGAAGATCCCCTCAGCACCATGCAGCGGGAGCTGCAGGAGGAGGCCGGCTACAGCGCCAGCCGCTGGGATCCCCTGGGGGCGATGCTGCCCTGCCCGGGCTACTCCGATGAGGTGATTCACCTGTTCCTGGCCCGCGACCTCAGCCCCTTGGCCGAACCGCCCGCCGGCGACGACGACGAAGACCTAGAGGTGCTGCTGATGGAGCCCGGCGAACTGGATGCGGCCCTGGCCAGCGGCGACGAGTACCTCGATGGCAAAAGCGTCACCGCCTGGCTGCGGGCCAAGCAACTGCTGGGGATCTAATGGCTCCGGAGCGCTGGCTGTTTTGGCATCGCCGCGATCTGCGCCTGGCCGACAACCGGGGCCTGGCGGCGGCCGCCGCCGCCAGCCCTGCCGTGACCGGGGTGTTCGTGCTGGATCCGGCCATCCTCTCGGATCCCAGCATGGCCCCAGCGCGGCTGTGGTTTCTTTCTGAGAGCCTGCGGGAGCTGCAGCAGGCCTGGCAGCAGGCCGGCAGCAGGCTGGTGGTATTGCGTGGTGATCCAGCCGAGCTGCTGCCCAGGTTGGCCAACGCCCTAGGCGCCGAAGTGGTGGCCTGGAACCGGGACGTGGAACCCTTCGGGCGAGAGCGCGACCGGCGGGTGGCGCGGGCGCTGCAGGCGGAGGGGTGCAAGGTGCTAGCCGATTGGGACCAGCTCCTGGTGGCGCCGGAAGCCCTCAAAACCGGCGCTGGCGACCCTTATCGGGTCTACGGGCCCTACTGGCGCAGTTGGCGCCGCTGGGTGGAGGAGGCGAGCGCTACCGGCACAGCAGCCTCGGGTGGCCTGGACCCCCTGCCGGCGCCGAGCGCCCTGATGGATTGCGAGTCCACCCAGCTCAGCGGGCTGCCGCTCACCAGCCCGGAACTGGAGCATGGTTTTTTGGAGCACGGCTTTGGAGGTGCTGAGCTCTGCCCCTGCCGTCCTGGCGAAAAAGCGGCCCAAGAGCAGCTGGCAGCCTTCTGCGATGGCGATAGCCGCTCCATTGCGCTGCTTGGCTACGAACCGGGACGCAACATCCCCGGCGAAGCGGGCACCTCAGGGCTCAGCGCCGCCCTCAAGTTCGGCACGCTCAGCCCCCGCCAGGCCTGGGCCGCCGCTCAGCAGGCCAGGCCGCTGGCCCGCAGCGAGGAGGAGCGGCACTCAATCCAGGTGTGGGAGCAGGAGCTGGCTTGGCGCGAGTTTTACCAGCAGGCACTTTTTCACTTTCCCGAGCTGGCTGAAGGGCCCTACCGGCCCCAGTGGCGCGCCTTCCCCTGGGACAACGACAGCGGCTGGTTTGAGGCCTGGCGCGAGGGACTCACGGGCATGCCGATCATCGATGCCGCCATGCGCCAGCTAAATGAGAGCGGCTGGATGCACAACCGCTGCCGCATGATCGTGGCCTCCTTCCTGGTGAAGGACCTGATCTGCGACTGGCGCTGGGGCGAGGCGGCCTTCATGGCTCGCCTGGTGGATGGCGATCTGGCCGCCAACAACGGCGGCTGGCAGTGGAGCGCCAGCAGCGGCATGGACCCCAAACCGCTGCGCATCTTCAACCCGGCCACCCAGGCAGGCAAGTTTGATCCCGAGGGCACCTACATCCGCACCTGGCTGCCGGAGCTGCGACACGTGGCCACCCGCGACCTGATCAGTGGGGAGATCGCCCCGCTGGAGCGCCGCGGCTACCCGGCCCCGCTGGTGAACCACAAAACTCAGCAGACGCGCTTCAAGGCGCTTTACGCCACGATCAAGGGCTGAGCCAACACAGCGCGCAGCACCTCGATCACCCGCTGCTGCTGCTCGCCGCTGAGCTCCGGAAAGATCGGCAGGCTTAGCACCTCGGTGCAGAGACGCTCTGTCACCGGTAGGGATCCGGGCCCGTAGCCCAGCTCCGCGTAGGCCGGCTGGCGGTGGATTGGGATTGGGTAATAGATGATCGTGCTGACGCCGGCCTCCTGGAGCTGCTGCTTGAGCCAGTCGCGGCAGCAGGCCTGCGGCAAGCCGAAAGCAGCGCTGTCGGCGGAGGGAGTGCAGCTGGCCTCACCGCCGCAGGCCATGACGCCGGCGGGGCAGGCCGGCACCCGCAGCACGAACTGGTTCCAGCTATGGCCCTCGGAACCGGCCTCGGGCAGGCAAACGCCGGACAGGGCGGCCAGGTGCTCGTGGTATTGGCTGGCGATGGCGCCACGGTGCTTCACCCAGCGCGGCAGGTGGGGCAGCTTGACATTCAGGACTGTCGCCTGGATGGCGTCAAGGCGGCTGTTGTAGCCCAGGGCGGTGTGCAGATAGCGGCGGGGCATGCCATGCACCGCCAGCTCCCGGATGACCTGGGCCAGCTCGCCATCCCGGCAGGTGATCGCCCCTCCATCGCCAGCGGCGCCAAGATTCTTAGTGGGGAAGAAACTGAAACAGCCCACATCCCCCCAACTGCCCACGGGCCGGCCCGCCCAGCTGGCACCGGTGGCCTGGGCACAATCTTCGACCACCTTGAGGCCATGGCGTTCAGCGATGGCACATACCCGCTCCATGTCCACGGGCCGCCCGAACAGGTGCACAGGCAGCAGGGCCCGGGTAGCCGGCGTGATCGCCGCTTCCAGCTGATCGAGATCGATCAGGTAGCTGCTCTCCTCAACATCCACAAACACCGGCGTGGCGCCCACGGCGCTGATCGCTTCGGCGGTGGCGAAAAAGCTGAAGGAAGCCGTGATCACCTCATCGCCTGGACCGATGCCCAAGCCCCGCAGGGCCAGGATCAGGGCATCGGTGCCGCTGTTGCAGCCGATGGCGTGGGGCACGCCACAGGCCGTGGCGAAGTCGGTTTCAAAGCGAGAGATCGTGGCGCCGCCGATGTACTGACCACTGCGCAAAACCTCGAGCACAGCCTGATCCAGAGCTGCGCCCAGCTCCTGAATCTGCTCGCTGAGGCTGAACGGGGGCACTTGCATGGCAAGCAACTTACGTCGCCCACCACGCCAGCGCGGGGGCAGGATGCCACTTGATCTTGCAGCAGGCATCCGGCCTGTGCCCCCGATTGTGACCCCATTCCGGAGACGTCCTGCCCTCGCCACCGCCCTCGCCACTGGCCTGAGCACGGCCTTTGGCGCCGGGCTGCTCAGCGCCTGCGTGCCGGCCCACCGCCACCCCACCTGGGCGATCTATCCGCTGCAGAGGCGGATGGCCTACGACGGCCTGGCCGTGGTGAGTCAGCCCGATGGCTACGGCCTGCACATCTGGATCGACACCGATACCCGCCAGAGCGGCCGCTGCCAACCCCGCTGGAGCGCCGATGCGGCCCGGCTGTTCAACGGCAATGGCACGGCCCCGTTCAGCTCGGGGCTGGCGCCGCGCCAAGAGTTCTTCCAGGCCGTCGCCCGCCAGGACGTGCGCCGGGCCCTGCGCCAGCAGAGCCAGGCCCTCTGTCAGCAACAGTCCCCCCGCAGCAGCTTCAGCTGGGTGGAGCCCCCCCGCAACGCCGCCGAAATCAAGCCGGAGCCCTACCCGCTGCTGGAGGAAGCCGACCTGCTCAGCGATCCCAACGCCGTGCTGGAGCAGGAGGAGCGGCTGCTGAACCCCGCCCCCACAGCACCGGCTCAGCCCGGCGCCAATAGCGACTGAAGCGGCGCAGATCCAGCGGTTCCGGCAGCGCCACGAAGGGTTCAGGCTCCAGCACCTGCAGCGGTAACTGGGCGGCAATCTGCTCCCGCAACAGCCCAAAGCGCGGATCCACCGCAGCGCTGGTGACCACGCCATCAGCCCCATGGCGGCGAGCGAAGCTCAGCACCTCCAGGGCCACGTCGCCGTGGCGCAGAGTCACCGGCAGCTCCAGCAGACACTCATAGAGAAAGCCCAACCGCTTGAGGCTGAGGCGCTGGGTCTCGATGAGCTCACGGTCGAACACGAATAGAGCCGGCGCCCCCGGATGGGCCGCCAGGGCGGGATTGGCGGTCCCCAGAGCCTCGCCATGGATCCAGAGCACGGGCTTCAGCACGAGCTGGCTCCTGGGAACAGGTCCGCCTGCAACTGCTCGTAGCTGGCCTCAAACGGGCAGGTGCCGTCTGTGGCGGCGGCGCAAGCAGAGCAGTAGCGGCCGGAGCTGAAACGCTCCAAGTTGGCGCGATTAAACATGTAGGGCTTGCTGCTGAAGCTGCTGGCCACCCACTGCCAGCTGAGGTTGTTGCTGGCCGGATCGCCATCGAGCAGATGCTGCAGAAACCAGCGGGCACCCGCCTGCCACTGGATCAGCCGCCAGTGCACCACGTAGGCCGCCAGCCACATGCGGGCGTGGTTGTGCAGCCAGCCGGTGTGGATCAGTTCATTGGCGAAGCCATCCATGCAGGCCAGACCGGTGCGGGCCTCGAGCAGATCGTCCGGCAGCGCGGCGGCGTAGCGCTCGGGGGGATGGCCGGTCTTGAGCGGCTCCTGGTCGCGCCAGATGCCATCGCCCAGCTGGCGCCAGAGCCGCTGCCAGTAGTCGCGCCAGCCCAGCTCGTTGATTAATTTTTGGGCCGCTACCGGCGGCTGGCCGCTGCGCGCCAGCCAGGCGAACACAGCCTCACGCACCTCCACCAGGCTGAGCACGCCATGGCGGATATGGGGCGAGAGGCGCGTCACCGCCCCATCGAGGTGGTTGCGGCTGCGGCCATAGGCGGCCGGATCGATGGCAGCCAGGGCCGCTTCAGCCGCCCGGCGCCCGCCCTGAATGGGACTCAACCCACCTGGGGCCTGGGGAAACAGCTGGCGCAGGGTCGCCTCCATCCCATCGCGATTGGCGAACTGGCGGGGCAGATCGCCGGGTGGGAGAGAATCGCCCGATCGCATCGTTCCGGCTCCTGGCCACTGCTCCCATGCTCCTCGATCTGCGCGGCAAAAAGGCCCTGGTTACCGGCATCGCCAATAACAAGTCGATCGCCTGGGGCATCGCCCAGCAGCTGCATGCCGCCGGGGCTGAGCTGGGAGTGACCTATCTGCCCGATGAGAAGGGCCGCTTCGAGGGCAAGGTGCGCGAGCTCACCGCGCCGCTGGCACCCAGCCTGTTCGAGCCCCTAAACGTGCAGGACCCCGCCCAAATCGAAGCCGTGTTTGCGCGGGTGAAGGAGCAATGGGGCTCGATCGACGTGCTGGTGCACTGCCTGGCCTTCGCCGGCAAGGAGGAGCTGATCGGCGACTATTCCGCCATCAGCCCCGAGGGCTTCGGCCGGGCCCTGGAGGTGAGCGCCTACTCCCTGGCGCCCCTGTGCCGCTTCGCCAAACCCCTGTTCAACCCAGGCGGCAGCGTGATCACGCTGAGCTACCTGGGGGCTGAACGGGCCATCCCTAATTACAACGTGATGGGCGTGGCCAAGGCAGCCCTGGAGGCCTCGGTGCGCTATTTGGCGGCTGAGCTTGGCCCCGAGAAGCAGGTGCGCGTCAACGCCATCAGCGCCGGACCGATCCGCACCCTGGCCAGCAGCGCCATCGGCGGCATCCTCGACATGATCCACAACGTGGAGGCCAAAGCGCCCCTGCAACGCACCGTCACCCAGGAGGAAGTGGGCAGCACCGCCGCCTTCCTGGCCAGCCCCCTGGCCTCCGGCATCACCGGCCAGGTGATCTATGTGGACGCCGGCTACTGCATCACGGGGATGTGAGCGGCACACTGAGCAAAGAGCCCAAGCAGGCCCAGGAGGGCAACCCCATGCGTACCGGCACCATCCACCGCGTCACCGGCGAAACCGACGTGAGCGTAACGCTGGGGCTCGATGGCAGCGGCCGCTGCACGGTGAACACCGGCGTGCCCTTCCTTGACCACATGCTCCACCAGATCAGTAGCCACAGCCTGATCGACCTGGAGATCAAGGCGCTGGGGGACACCCATATCGACGATCACCACACCAACGAAGACGTGGGCATTGCCGTAGGCCAGGCCCTGGCCCTGGCCCTGGGCGAGCGGCGCGGCATCCACCGCTTCGGTCACTTCATGGCGCCGCTGGATGAGGCCCTGGTGCAGGTGGTCCTCGACTGCAGCGGCCGGCCCCACCTCAGCTACGGGCTAAAGATCCCGGCCCAGAAGATTGGCAGCTACGACACCGAGCTGGTGAAGGAGTTCTTCGTGGCGGTGGCCAACAACGCTGGCCTCACCCTGCACATACGCCAGCTGGATGGGGTGAACTCCCACCACATCGTGGAGGCCTGCTTCAAGGCGTTCGCCCGGGCTCTGCGCCAGGCGACGGAGCTCGATCCGCGCCGGGCGGGTGCGGTGCCGAGCAGCAAAGGTGTGCTGGCTTAACCCTGATCAGGCTCCCGCGACCACAGAAACAGCCCCAGCCGCTCGGCGTCCGCCATCGTCTGCTCAGCATCCAGCAGCAGGGCGCTGCGGGCTTCCCAGGCGATACCTGCCAGCCCCGCCGCCGCGGCCTTGGCCACGGTGGTGGGGCCGATGCCGGGGAGGTCCATGCGCCGGTCCTGGTTGAGCTTGGGGGCCTTGTAGAGCACCCCGGTGCGTCCCGTCTCCGGCCGATCGGTGCGGGTGGTCGCCACCCACTCGAGCATGGCGTCGGTGCCGGGCAGGGCTTCGGTGGCCAGGCACAGCCCCTTGGCCACCACCGCTCCCTGGCCCACGTCCACCTGGGAGATGGCCTCCACGATGTATGCGGCGCGCTCCACATCGGCGCGGTCAAGATCGCTGGGCACGGTGCTGGCATACAAGCCTGGCTCCGGCAGCAGATTTGGCGCTACATCTTCGATGCCCACCACCTTCAGTCCGTGCTCCTCAATGATCTGGGCCAGGGCCCGCAGGGAGGCGTCATCGCCATTGCGCAGCGACGCCAGGATGCGGGGAGCGGCCATCAAGGTGGAGCCCTCAAAGCGCAGCAGGTTGAGCGAGCGCGGCCGCACAAACTTGCCCACCATCACGATCTGCTGAATGCCTCGCTGCTGCAGCGACTTGATGAAGGCGATCGAGCGCTCGAAGAAAAACTCCTCAGCCGCCGGCACTTCCACCTCCAAACCGTGGGGATAGCAGGCGATATGGGTCCGCCCCGCACGGCTGAGAGCCTCCGAGAGCATCCGAGGCAACACGCCCTCACCAGCAATGATCGCGACGGTCGGATCACCCATCAGGGCCGGGCTTGCTTCACATACGGGGCTACAACCAGTCAAAGGCCCAACACCCGGGAGTGGCCTGCTCTGGTGGACAGGTCCTGTGGCGTCATGGCCTCGGCAGGCCCGCTGCGAGGGCCACGAGGAGGGCTTCAGGAGTGAGCCGCTGATCGGCCTGCTCGCCGCCATCGACCCGCAGAGCCTTGAGCCCCACCACCCCGTCTAGCGCCTCCTGCTCGCCGATTACCGCCGCCCAACGGGCCCCGGAGCGGTCGGCCCGCTTGAACTGCTTACCGAAGGCCGCGCCACTGGCATCCCTCTCCACAGCCAGTCCAGCCTGGCGGCAGCGCCGTGCCAGGGCCAGGGCCAGCGCTGCCGCGGCCTCGCCACGGCTAACCACATAGAGATCGAGGGCTGGGGCGGCAGCCACCGAAGCTTCGCTCTGGCTGAGCAGCAGCACCAGCCGCTCCATCCCGAGGGCCCAGCCGATCGCCGGCGTGGCCGGCCCGCCCAGCTGCTGCACCAGGCCGTCGTAGCGGCCACCACCGCACACCGTGGCTTGCGCCCCCAGCTGGCTGCTGGTGATCTCAAAGGCGGTGTGGCTGTAGTAATCGAGGCCGCGCACCAGCCGGGGGTTGAGCACAAAGGGGATCCCCAGGGCCTTGAGGGCCTGCTGCACCGCCGCAAAGCGGGCCTGGCTCGCGTCGCTGAGAGCGGACGCCAGGCTGGGGGCCTCCGCCAGCAAAGCCTGGGTATCGGGGTTCTTGGAATCGAGCACCCGCAGGGGGTTGCTGTGGATGCGGGCCTGGGAATCGGCATCGAGCTGGTCGCGCCGCTGCTCCAGCCAGGCCACCAGCAGCTCGCGGTAGCGGGCCCGGTCTTCGCTGCTGCCGAGGGAATTGAGCTGCAGCTCCAGCCCGCCCACCCCCAGCTCGGCCAGCAGATCCCAGGCCACGGCAATGGCCTCCACGTCACTGCAGGCATCGGCAAAACCGAGCAGCTCCAGCCCGATCTGGTGGAACTGACGCAGCCGGCCCGCCTGGGGGCGCTCGTAGCGGAACATCGGCCCGCCATACCAGAGGCGCTGGGGGCCCTGGCTCAGCAGGCCGTGCTGGATCGCCGCCCGCACCACCGACGCCGTGCCCTCCGGCCGCAGGGTGCAGCTGCGCTCACCCCGGTCGAGAAAGGTGTACATCTCTTTGCCCACCACGTCGGTGGCCTCGCCGATGCCGCGGGCAAACAGCTCGGTGATCTCCAGCAGGGGGGTGCGGATCTCAGTGATGGCACTGCGGCGGAAGTGCTCGCGGACCGTGGCTTCCACGTGCTGCCACAAGCGAATCTGCTCTGGCAGCAGATCGGCCATGCCACGCAGGCTCTGCAGCGATGCCAAACCGAAAGCAGCAAGTGGGGTGAGTCTGCCTGCCGGCGCTCAGGCGTAGCTGGCTTGATACCAACGGGCGAAGCGTTCAACCCCCACCTCGATCGAGGTGGAGGGACTGAAGCCCACCCAGGCCTCGAGCAAGCTCGTATCGGCGGCGGTGGCCTCCACATCGCCGGGCTGCATCGGCTGCAGGTCGCGGATCGCCTGCCGACCTAAAGCCCGCTCGAGCAGATCAATGAAATACAGCAGCTCGACCGGCTGGCTGTTGCCGATATTGAACAAGCGATGCGGGGCCCAGCTGGTGGCAGGGTCTGGCGCCGCGGAGTCAAACCTGGGATCGGCGCTGGCCGGCTTATCGGCGCAGGCGATCACCCCGGTCACGATGTCGTCGATGTAGGTGAAATCGCGGCGCATGCGGCCCTGGTTGAACACCCGGATCGGCTCCCCCGCCAGGATCGCCCTGGCAAACAACATCGGCGCCATGTCGGGCCGGCCCCAGGGGCCGTACACGGTGAAAAAGCGCAGCCCCGTAGCCGGCAGCCCATAAAGGTGGCTGTAGGTGTGGGCCATCAATTCATTGGCTTTCTTAGTGGCCGCGTACAGGCTCACCGGATGGTTCACGGACTGATGTTCCGTGAACGGCAGGTTGGTGTTGCCGCCATACACCGAGCTACTGGAGGCGTACACCAGATGAACAACGCCGTGGTGGCGGCAGCCTTCGAGGATTGCGCCAAACCCCACCAGGTTGCTCTGTAAGTAAGCACCAGGATTTTCGAGGGAGTAACGCACCCCGGCCTGGGCGGCCAAGTGAATCACCAGTCGGGGTCGTTCGCGGGCGAAGAGATCCGCGATGGCAGATCCGTCCTCCAGCTCCAGACGCTGAAAGCTCCAGGACTCCCTGGGGGCAGAGGCCTCGATCCGGCTCAGCCGGGCCTGCTTCAAGGCAGGGTCGTAGTAACTGTTGAGGTTATCGATCCCCACCACCCGTTCACCCCGGGCCAAAAGCCGCTCACACACCGCCGCACCGATAAAGCCGGCCGCACCGGTCACCAACACGGGGCGACTCATAGATCCAACATCTCCCGGAAGTAGGCGATCGTGGGCTCCAGCCCCTGCTCCAGCGCCACCGCCGGCAGGCGGCTTAGATCGGCGCCATTCCAGGCTGCAATCCGCTCAGCGCTGAGGTCCACCACAGTCACCTGCACATCCGGGCAGCGATCTGCAATCACCGCCATCGTCGGGCCGCCCACATAGCCCGCTCCAATGCAGCAGATGGAACTGATGGTGGGCAATCCCATGGAATTCACATAGCCATTACGAGACACTATTCCTTGAGCACTAATTTCCTTCATGGCTGAGCTGCTAATCACCGGAGGTGCTGGCTTCATCGGCAGCCACAGCTGTCTGGTGCTGCTGGAGGCGGGCCACAACTTGGTGGTGCTCGACAACTTCGACAACAGCTCTCGGGAAAGCCTGAAGCGCGTGCTGGAACTCGCCGGCCCCTCCGCAGCCGGCCGGCTGCAGGTGGTGGAGGGCGACATTCGCTCCGCTGTAGATCTGGAACGGGCCTTCAAGGCGACCCCGGCCGGCCGGCCAATCACAGCCGTGATCCACTTCGCCGGCCTTAAGGCGGTGGGTGAATCGGTGCGAGAGCCGCTGCGTTACTGGGACGTGAATCTCTGTGGCTCGCGCCAGCTACTGGAAGCAATGCAGGGCCATGGCTGCCGCAGCCTGGTGTTCAGCAGCAGCGCCACCCTCTACGGCAAGCCGGAGCTGGTGCCAATCCCGGAAAGCGCACCAATCCAGCCGATCAACCCCTACGGCCACAGCAAAGCTGCGGTAGAGCAGCTGCTAGCCGATCTGGCGGCCAGCGAAGCGGGCTGGCGCATCGCTCGGCTGCGCTATTTCAATCCGGTGGGAGCCCACCCCAGTGGCCGCATTGGCGAGGACCCCAGGGGCATACCCAACAACCTGTTCCCCTTTGTGAGCCAGGTGGCGGTGGGGCGTCGCGACTGCCTGCAGGTATTTGGCGGCGACTGGCCCACCCCCGATGGCAGCGGCGTCCGCGACTACATCCATGTGATGGACCTCGCTGAGGGGCACCGGGCCGCCTTGGACGTGCTGCTGGCCGAGCCCCCCCAGCTGCTCAGCCTCAACCTGGGCAGCGGCCAGGGCCACTCGGTGCTGGAGGTGGTGAGGGCCTTTGAGCTCGCCAGTGGTCGTTCAGTTCCGTACAGCGTTGTAGGAAGGCGAGACGGAGACGCGGCCAGCACCGTGGCCGATCCACGCCTGGCAGCTACACGACTCGGCTGGCGCACCCGCCGCTCCCTGGAGGAGATGTGCCGCGACGGCTGGGCCTGGCAGCAGGCCAATCCCGAGGGTTATGGCAGCTGAAGCAAGGCTGGTGCTCGCCGGTGGCGGCCACAGCCACGCTCTGGTGCTGCGCATGTGGGCCATGAACCAGCAGCGGCCGGCCGCCTGGATCACCCTCGTGAGCCGCCACAGCACCACCCTCTATTCGGGCATGGTGCCGGGGCTGGTCGCCGGTCTTTATGAGCCAGCCGCCTGCGCCATCGACCTGCGCCGCCTTTGCCTGCTGGCGGGGGTGACCTTTGTGCAGGCAGAGATCACGGCGATTGATACCGAGGGTCGGGAGCTGGCACTGGCGGGGCGGCCCAACCTGCGCTGGGACTGGCTCAGCCTCGATGTGGGCGCAGAAACCAGCGCCGTAACCCATGCGGCCATGGCGGTAAAGCCCTTGGAGCCCTTCTTGCTCTGGTGCAGCCAGCCCAAATCAGGCAGCGTCCGCATCCGGGGTGGCGGCGCCGCAGCCGTAGAGGTGGCCCTGGCGCTGCGGGCGAGGGGCCAGCAGCCCAGGCTGCAGCTGCGCGGCAGCCAGCTGAATCTGGGCTCAAAGGCAGCCAACCAATTGGGGCAGCAGCTACTGGAAAGCGCCGGCATTTCCATCGAGGCCAACTGCCCGGATGACGCCGCCGCCGACCTGGCCTGCACTGGCAGCCGCGGACCCCGCTGGCTCACCGCCTCAGGCCTGGCCTGCAACGGCGAGGGGCGCCTGCTCACTGAGGCCAGCCTGCAGGTATGGCGACAGCCAAGGCTGTTCGCCAGCGGCGACTGCGGCGTGATCGCCAGCAGGCCCAGGCCCGCCTCCGGTGTCTGGGCTGTGCGCTGCGCCCAAACCCTGGCCCACAACCTGAAGGCAGTGGTTGCAGGCCGCGAGCTGAAACCCTGGCAGCCCCAGCGCTGGGCGCTGCAGCTGCTGGGCGACGGCAGCAAGCCCAGGCCCCAAGCGGTGGCCTTCTGGGGTCCATGGGCCCTGGGCCCCAGCCCGCTGCTGTGGCGCTGGAAGCAGGCCGTGGATCGGCGCTTCATGGCCGGCTTCAGCGAGCTGAAGGCCATGGGCCCAGATGGGGGCGCAGCGATGGCCTGCCGGGGCTGCGCCGCCAAATTGGCCGCCAGCCCCCTGCAAGACGCCCTGGCACGCAATGGCCTCGGAGGCGGCACCCCGGGCAGCGCCGAGGACGCCGCGGTGATCGCCCAGACAGCCGATGGGTCCCTGCTACTGCAGAGCGTCGATGGCTTTCCGGCGCTGGTGGCCGACGCCTGGCTCAATGCCCGGCTCACCACCCTGCATGCCTGCAGTGATCTCTGGGCCAGTGGCGCCCAGGTGGAAAGCCTGCAAGCGGTGGTCACCCTGCCGGAGCTAGCTACCGCCCTGCAGGCAGATCTGCTCAGCGACACCCTGGCCGGCATCCAATCGGTGCTGCAACCGCTCGGAGCCCGCCTGATCGGCGGCCACAGCCTGGAGGCCCGCGACAGTCAATCCAACCCGGCCAACCCCGCAGGCCTGAGTTTGGTGCTGAGCGTGAACGGCAGGGCACCCGCTGGGCGGCACTGGGGCAAGGGGCCCTTACGCAGCGGCGATGGGCTGGTGCTGTGCCGGCCCATCGGCACGGGGGTGCTGTTTGCCGCGGCCATGGCTGGAGCGGCCCAGCCCCAGTGGATAGACGCCGCCCTAGCCCAGATGCAGCAATGCCAGGCAAGCCTGGTGGAGCTGCTAAGCCGCCGCGGTTGCCGCGCCTGCACCGACGTGACCGGCTTCGGGCTGTTGGGCCATCTGGGCGAAATGCTGGCCGCCAGCCCAGAAAACTGCCACGTGACGCTGGCGGCAGCAGCTATACCGGCCCTGCCCGGGGCCTTATCCCTGCTGAGCGCAGGCTGGGCCAGCAGCCTGGCCCCTTCTAATGCCAGCGCCCTGGTCTTACTGGAGGAGCGGATTCAACTCCAGGGGCAAACCGATGCAGCTCATCAAGCCCTGCTGATTGATCCCCAGACCTGCGGCCCGCTGCTGGCGGCGATTCCAGGCGACCAGCTGGCAGCAGCCCTTAGCGATCTGCAGCAGGCAGGCTTTGGCGAAGCCGCTGTGATCGGCCGGGTGCACACCTAAACGACGACGCGCCGAACCGCCAGCGAGAATGGGGGATCTGCGAGACCGGCATCTTGTCTGCCCTCACCCGCTGCCTGGAGGAAGAGGCTGCTGCCATAGCTGCTGCTGCCCAGCGCCTCAGCAGCAGCCAGGTGGAAGCCGCTCTGGAACTGCTGGAGGGGTGCCGCCAACGCCGGGCCAAGCTTGTGCTTACCGGCGTGGGCAAGAGCGGCATCGTTGCCCGCAAGATCGCTGCCACCTTTTCTTCAATCGGCCTTACGGCCGTATTTCTCAATCCGGTCGATGCCCTGCACGGCGATCTCGGCATCGTGGCGGCCGACGACGTCGCCCTGCTGCTCTCGAACAGCGGTGAAACAGAGGAGTTGCTGGCGATCCTGCCCCACCTGCGCCGCCGCGGCACGGCCCGGATCGCCCTGGTGGGCCGCCTGGCATCCAGCCTGGCTACTGGCTGCGATGTAGTGCTGGATGGCTCGGTAGATCGGGAGGTTTGCCCGCTAAACCTGGCTCCCACGGCCAGCACGGCGGTAGCTATGGCGATTGGCGACGCCCTGGCGGCAGTGTGGATGGAGCGGGCAGGCATCTCGCCCGAAGACTTCGCCATCAACCATCCAGCCGGCTCCCTAGGCCGCCAGCTCACCCTCACCGTGGCCGATCTGATGGTGCCGGCAACAGCGCTGGAGGGGCTCTCTCCCGAGGCACCCCTGGCCGAGGTGATCGGCCGGCTCACCGAAGGCAGCAACGGCAAAGGCAGTCTTGGGGCCGCCTGGGTGCGGGCCAGCGCAAACCCCGAACTGATGGCCGGGCTGATCACAGACGGCGACCTGCGCCGCAGCTTGCAGCACCATGCCCCCGAGGAGTGGGCTGACCTCCGCGCCGGCTCCATGGCCACTGCTAACCCGATCACGGTGACGCCAGAGGTGCTCGCTGTAGAAGCTCTAAAAGTGATGGAACGCAACCCCCACCAGGCAATTTCGGTGCTGCCAGTTGTGGATCCCGCCCAGCCTCGCCTGTTGCTGGGCCTGCTACGGCTGCACGATCTGGTGCAGGCTGGTTTTACCACCAGTACCGCCGCGGAGCGCCCATGACGGCCATTCCCTTCACCTTGATCGCCGGGCCCTGTGTAATCGAAAGCCGCGATTTGGTGCTTCAGATCGCCGAGCAAGTGAGCACGATCTGCGCTCGAGTCGGCATCCGCTACATCTTCAAAGCCAGCTTCGACAAAGCCAACCGCAGCTCCGGCAAGTCGTTTCGCGGCCCGGGCCCCGATGAGGGGCTGAAGATCCTGCAGGAGGTGGGCCAGAGCTTCGGGGTGCCCGTGCTCACCGACATCCACGAGAGCTGTCAGGCGGCGGCAGCGGCCCAGGCTGTGGATGTGCTGCAGATCCCCGCCTTCCTCTGCCGTCAGACCGACCTGCTCGAAGCCGCCGCCAAGGCCGTGGCCGGCACCAGCAAGGTAGTGAACGTCAAAAAGGGGCAGTTTCTGGCGCCCTGGGACATGGCCCAGGTGGTGAACAAGATGCAGGAATGCGGGCTAGATCCCGCCAGCGACCGCCTATGGCTCACCGAGCGAGGCACCAGTTTTGGCTACAACACCCTTGTGGTCGATTACCGCAGCTTCCCCCAGCTCCAAGCCCTGGGTTGCCCGGTGATCTTCGATGCCACCCACGCCGTGCAGCAGCCTGGCGGCCGTGGCACCAGCACCGGCGGGCAGCGGGAGTTTGTGGCACCGCTTGCCAGAGCTGCAGTCGCCGTGGGGGTGGACGGTTTGTTCATGGAGACCCATCCAGACCCCGACAACGCCCTCAGCGACGGGCCGAACATGGTGCCGCTGCACCGGCTCGAAGCCCTGCTCAGCCAGCTGCTGGCCCTGCGTCAAGTAGTGGCAGCGGGTGTGGCCCCAAGCAGCCTGTGATCCGCCAGCTGCTGCAACGAACCCTGCTGCGGCGCCGGGATCTTGCGGCGATCGAACTGCTGGTTTGTGACGTTGACGGTGTGCTCACCGATGGCGGTTTGCACTACGACGAGCAGGGCCAGGTGGTGAAGCGCTTCGACGTGCGCGACGGCCTGGCGATCCGGATGCTGCAGCGAGCAGGCATTGAGGTGGCCTTTCTCAGCGGCGGACGCAGCGGCGCCATCGAGCAGCGGGCCCGACATCTGCACGTCAATCACTGCCTGGTGGGCGTCGGCGACAAGCTCAGCGCCCTAAGCCAGCTCCAGGCCCATCTGCAGCTGGAGCGGCAGCAAACCGCCTTCATCGGCGACGACCTCAACGACCTAACAGTGCGCCCGGCTACGGGTCTGCTGATCTGCCCCGCCGACGGCGCCCGGGGCCTGCGCCGCCAGGCCGACTGGGTGCTGCGCCGCCGGGGGGGGGATGGGGCCGTGCGTGAACTAGCTGAAGCCCTGCTGCAGCAGCGGGGGCTGTTGCAAAGCCTCAACCGTGAGGGCTGGCGAGAAGGCAACTCCTAAACCGCCGCCAACCCAGCGCGAGCAATGGTCCGGGCCTGCTCCAGCTGCTCCGGGGTATCCACTGAGAGGCAGTCCTGCGCCACCTCGTAGGTGAGCAGGGGAATGCCGGCGTCGACAAGCCGCAACTGCTCCAACTTCTCCAGGTCTTCGAGCAGGGAATGGGGCAGCGCTGCCCAGCCAGCCAACACGTCGGCCCGATAGCCATAGAGGCCCACATGGCCCCAATAGATGGTGTGCTGAGCCCACTGCTCAGGCGGCACCCCACGCAAATGGGGCAGGGCACTGCGGGAGAAGGTGATAGCGCGACCGTCGCGGGCCCGCAGCACCTTCACCACATTGGGATCGTGCAACTTGTCAGCTGTGAGGGGGTAGACGGGCGTGAGCACCGGCGGCCGCTGCAGCTGGGCAAACTGAGCCGCCATCGCCTCGATGATCGCCGGATCCAGCAGCGGCTGGTCGCCCTGCACGTTGATCACCAGGGTTTCATCAAAATCAGAGGCCCCGCCCCCCGCGGCAGCCACCAGCTCCGCCACCACGCTGGCCAGGCGTTCACTGCCCGAGCTGCAATGGGGCGAGGTCATCAGCACCGGAAAGCCCCAGCCTTCGGCAAAAGAGCGCACCTGATCGCTGTCTGTGCACACAACCACTGCCGCCAGACCCTTGGCCTGCCGGCAACGCTCCAACACATGCAGGAGCATGGGCTTGCCGGCAATATCGGCGAGCAGCTTGCCTGGCAGCCGCGCCGATTCCAGCCGGGCCGGTACGGCCACCACCACTCGGGGAGCAGACATCTGGTCAGTCATCCGCCCACGCTAACGAGGGGTCTGCGGCACTCAGATCCGCTCCAAGCGCAGCCGCTCGGCCCGCAGCTCCCTCAGCCTCTGGCCCAACTCGGGCCCTTGCCGCATGCCAGCTGCCAGCAGATCAGCGGCGGTGAGCTCGGCCTTGACCTGGCGCCAGCGCAGCAGCCACCGCAGCAGGGGCCGGCGCGGGCCACTGCCACAGGCCAGGGCCAGGGCCACCGCTTCTGGACTGCAGCCAGAAGCCTCCAGCAGGGCGCACCAGTGCTCGGGCAGCGCCGGAGAGCCCTCCAGCTGCTGCTCCACCAGCCGGCGCCGCAACTCCAACCATTGCGCTAGCAGCCGGTGCTGACGGTGGGGCAACTGCAGCCGCTCCGCCAGGGCGAGGGGTTGGCGCGCTCCCGCCACCAGGGCCACCAGCAGCGGCAACCCCAGCCGAACAGCCCAGCGCAGCCGCCGCGGCCACTGCGTATCCGCCTGCAGCTCCGGATCAAGCAACGCCAGAGCGCCCCAGCGCTGCAGTGCTCCCAGAGCTGCCAGCCAGGGCTCGCGCTCCAGCAGCAACTCCAGCTCCATCCGCAGGCGCGTGCCCAGGGCTGACGGCGCCTCAGCCGGCGGATCACCCTGCCGCCACGGCCATGGCCACTGCGCCAGTGTGGCTGCAGCCTGATCGGCGCTAGCCCCGTCAAGCTCCAGCCCCAGCCGAGCCGCATAGCGGGCGCCGCGCACCAGCCGGGTGGGATCGTCGCGAACGCTGCCGTGATGCAAAAAGCGCAGCTGGCGCAGCTCCAGATCGGCCTGGCCTCCATGGGGATCGAGCAGGGTGCCGCTGACCAGATCCAAGGCCATGGCGTTGATGCTGAAATCACGCCTGGCCAGGTCATCGGCCATAGAGCCGAAGCTCACCTGAGGATTTTCAGCTGGCACCGGGTAGGTCTCGCAGCGGGCGGTGGCCACATCCAGCAGCACCTGCTGGCCGTCCAAGTTGAGTTCGAGCTCAACTGTGCCGTAAGCGCCGTGCTCCTGGCAGCGCTGCACCACACCCTCACCCAGCTGGCCAGCCAAGGCGTCAACCAACTCCTTAACCAGCTCTGAAGCCCGGCCCTGCACCACCAGGTCCAGATCGGGCAGCCCCCGCCAGGGATCGTTATGCACCCGGTGCAGCAACAAATCCCGCACCCCTCCACCGACCAATGCCACCGGCCCAACCCCTGACCGGCTCAGGGCTGTCAGCAGGGGCGCTGGAATGCCAGGGATTTCCACCTAGACGGGCTCGATCGGCGCCAGGCGCGGGTCAAGGATTTTGGGCCCCATCCCCTGAAATTTCACAGCAATCGACACCTTCTCACCACTGCCAAACAGGTGGGTCACCTGACCTTCGCCAAAGCTGCTGTGCCGCAGCCGGTCCCCCACCGCCCAGCTTTTGGCAGCCGCCCGGCGCCGCACCGCATTGGCGGGAGCACCGGCCGCACCGCCGCCAGCCACCTGGCGTGAATCCTCGCGATCCACTCGGGTGAGCCGATCCAGGCGCTGCTCACGGCGAATGGAAGCTCCACCGCTATGGGGAATGTCCCCCTGGATCAGGGCGCTGGGCAGCTCCGAAAGAAACACCGAGGGCACCGCCGGCTCGCGCATGCCACCCCAAAGCCGCCGCTCACTGGCATGGGATAGAAACAGCCGCTCTTTGGCCCGGGTGAGGCCCACGTAGCAGAGGCGGCGCTCCTCCTCGAGAGCCGAGGGGTCTTCCAAGGAGCGATAGCTGGGGAAGAGACCCTGCTCCATTCCCACCAGATACACCACCGGAAATTCCAAGCCCTTACTGGCATGCAGGGTCATCAGGGTGACGCGATCCTGCTCGGTGTCCTTGCTATCAGCGTCGCTGGCCAGGGCCGCCGAAGCCAGGAAATCCTCCAGGGAGCCCTCCTCGTTTTCCTCCTGGTATTGCAAGGCAGCATTCACCAGCTCATTGAGGTTGCGGCGCCGGTCTTCGGCTTCATCGGTGCCTTCGGTGATCAACTCAGCCACGTAGCCGCTCTGCTCTATCACCCGCTGCACCAATTCAGAAGGGGCGATGTCTTGAGCACAGGCCTGGAGGCCGTTGATCAACTCGCAAAACTGCAGCAACCCCTTGGCCGAGCGGCCGCCCAAAGAACGCACTGCTTCTGCATCACGGACCACTTCCCAGAGGGGAATGCCGAGCTGGTTTGAGGCGTCGGTGAGTCGCTCGATCGTGGTTTTACCGATGCCGCGCTTGGGGGTATTGAGCACCCGCAACAGACTGACGGTGTCGGCGGGGTTGACCAGCAGCTTGAGGTAGGCGAGCACATCCTTGATCTCGCGCCGGTCGTAGAAGCGCAGCCCCCCCACCACGATGTAGGGGATGCCCCAGCGCACCAGCGACTCCTCCATCGCCCGGGACTGGGCGTTGGTGCGATAAAGCACGGCCATATCGCCCCAGCTGAGATCGGGGTGGGCGGCTTCAAGCATGCGCATGCGGTGCACCACCGCCTCGGCCTCGGCGATCTCGTCATCGCAGCGGGTGAGGGAGATCAATTCGCCCTCACCTCGGGTGGGGCGCAAAACCTTATCGATCCGCTCGGAATTGTGGGCGATCAGGGCATTAGCCGCCTCCAGAATCGTGGCAGTGGAGCGGTAGTTCTCCTCCAGCTTCACCATCGTGGCGGTGGTCTCACTGGCGGCCCCGTCACCGAAGTCGTCCTGAAAGCCCATCAGGATCGTGAAATCGGCGGCGCGGAAGCTGTAGATGCTCTGGTCGGCGTCACCCACCACAAACACCGAGCGCCCATCCCAGTCGTCGTAGTCGGAGGGTTCTCGACCGTTGGTCACCAGCAGCTTGATCAGGTCGTACTGGGTGCGGTTGGTGTCCTGGTATTCATCCACCAGCACATGACGAAAGCGCCGGTGCCAGTAGTCGCGGATCTGCTCGTTCTGGCGCAGCAGTTGCACGGGGAAGAGCAGCAGATCATCGAAATCGAGAGCGTTGTTGGCGGCCAGGGCGCGCCGGTAGCGCCGGTAGGTCTCCGCCATCAACTTGCCCCGCTGGCCGCCGGCATCGGCTTCAAGCTGCTCGGGCATCCAACCCTGGTTCTTGGCGTTGCTGATCGCCCAGCGCACCTTCTTGGGCTCAAAGCGCTTGGGATCTAGCTGCAGCTCCTGGGTGACGATCTCCTTAATCAGGCTCTGGACGTCGTTCTCGTCGTAGATCGAGAACTGGCGCGTCCAGCTGAGTCCTTCGGGATCCTTGAACTTGTCGATGTCGAAGCGCAGCAGCCGGGCAAACAGGGCATGGAAGGTGCCGATCCACAGCTCCTTGATCACCTCGCGGTAGATGCGCGAGCGCAGCTGGCGCTGCTCCACCGCCGGCAGGGTGCTCCAGGGCTGGCCGAACTGGCTCTGGGCCAGCTTCTGGGCCAGCAGCAGCTCCAGCCGCTCCTTCATCTCGCGGGCCGCCTTGTTGGTGAAGGTGACGGCGAGCAGATGGGCCGGATCGGCGCCGTGGTGGCCGATCAGGTGGGCGATGCGGTGGGTGAGGGCGCGGGTTTTGCCGCTGCCCGCACCTGCCACCACCAGCAGCGGACCGGTGTGGTGGTCCACCGCCTTGCGCTGGGCGTCGTTGAGGCCGGCTAGAAATGCGCTCATTCCTGAGACCCTAGGCAAGGCGACGGGCCAACCTCTGCCGCCAGCGCTCCAAGCGCAGCTGGAGCAGAGAAGGGGGCCGCAGGGGCGGCTCACCGGCCTGCAGCCGATCGATGTGGATGTTGATCGCCTCCAGGGCCTGGCGCCAGCGCTGGCGCAGCCGCGGTTCACTGAGCTCATCAAGCAACTCTTCCAAGCGGCGTGGCGCAGGCAGCCAGGCGGCTGGATCGGCCACCGCCGCAGCGATCCGCTCCCCGTCGGCGGCCAGGCTGCCCATACCGATCTGATAGGCCAAGCCCCCGGGGTCCAGGTTGTCAGCCAGGGCGTGGTTGAGGCTGCTGAATAGCACGCAGCCACAGGCCAGGGCCTCGATCGGCGGCAGACCAAAGCCTTCGCTCACACCACTGCAGCGCCAGTGGTCTGCGGAGTCGTAAACCACCACCTTGGCGCTGTTGAACAGCCCCACCAGATCTTCCACCCAGCCGTCCTGCACCAGCACCGTGAGCCCGCGGGCCCGCAGGGCTGGCACCAGCTGCTCCAGCACGTAGGTGCTGGTCTTGCGCCGCTGGATCAGCACATCAATCGAGCGGCCGCTCGGCGCCGGCTCAGCGCCGCAGTTGTGGGGGCGATCACCGCGGGCGATCCAACTGGCCTCCAGGGCGTTGGGCACCAGGAACAGCGGATTGCGGCTGGCCCATTGGCCCCAGTAGCCCAGGGTGTTGCGACTCACTGCCAGCACCGGCACCCCGGGGGGCAAGCGGAAGCCGTAGCCGCTGCTATGGGCGTGGTAGGCCACCGGCCGGCCCCGCAACGCCCCCAGCTGGCGCGGCACATCAAAGCCCCAGCTCACGATCCACAGGGAGTCGGTGGCGGCAGGGCTGCCTAGGGGTTCAGCATGTAGCAGATCACCCAGGTAGGGCAGTCCAGGCTCCCGCTGCCGATAGGTGACCAGTTGTGTTGGCACCAGTTCGGCCAGCAGCCGGGCCGTCTGCTGCTCCACCAGCAGGCCACCGCAGCGGTAGCGACCGCTGGTGCCTGGCACCAAAAAGCGAAGGGGGCGCAAGACACTCAGAGGCTGCGGCCCGCCAACTCTGGCTCAGGCCGCCGCCACTTCCGTGCTGCCCGAACGCTGACGCCGGGTAAGGAAGCCAAACAGAACCTTGCCAATAGCGGCGATCAGATTGCCTTCCAGTTCCTGGAACATGGTCATGTTCAGGTGGAAGGCGTGGTTGGCCTCCTCCACAATGCGATCGGCCATGGCTTGGTCGATCGGCAGGGCGTCGAGGGTGGTGCGGTAGTTGGCCTTGAAGCCCTTCTCATCGGGAATAGCCGCGAATTCGTAGAAACGCAGGCCATCGTGCTCGCCCAGGCTCATCGCCTTCTGGGCGATGTTCTTGAGGATCTGGCCGCCAGAAAGATCACCTATGTAGCGGGTGTAGTGGTGACCCACCAGCAGCTCCGGGCACTCCTGAGCCACCTGGTGCAGCCGCTCTACGTATTGCTGGGCTCCAGGGGTGGGTTGGACCGCATTACGCCAGTCGCCACCGAAATAAAAGGCAAGATCCTGCTCGAGACTTTCGCGCCGGTTCAGCTCTGGGAAAGCCACTGGGCCCACCACCGGATGCTCCCTAAGCCGGCCAAACTCCTCCTCCATGGCCGAGTACACGAAATAAAGGTCGGCCACCAGGGTGCGGTAGCTGGCCTTATCCACCACCCCCTTGAGGAAGCAGCTCACGAAGCCGGTGTTCTCCGCCATCGTGTGGGCCTTTTTGGTGCCTTCACGCAGTTGGGAGGCAAGGGCGACGGGCATCTGACGGGAGCGTTGTACGGGCGAGGCGCCAAGTTAGGCGGGAGTTTTACCGGGGCGCCTGGCAAGGTTGCGAAGGGTTACGCCGCCAGGTTCTGATCGGCCTGCTCGGCGCCACCGAACAGATCAAACAGCTCCCGGGAAAACTGCTGCAACTTCTGCGCCACCTCGGCCTGGGGCAGATGACTGCCTGACGGCTGCCAGTCGCCCACGGTGGCCAGCCGCCAGCGCTCGCTCTCGTAGGTGAGGCCCCGGATCGTCACCCCCAGCAGGCGAGGGCGTTCAGCCCTGCTCCGCCCCGGGGCCCCGTCCAGGCGCAGCTGCACCAGAAAGGAGCGGCACTGGCTGCGGGGACTCCAGCCCGGTAGGTGAAAGGAGAGATCCAGGCTCTCCTGCTCGGCAAAGGCACGGGTCAGCGCGTCGTCGCGCCAGGGGGTGAGGTTGGCTCGGGCATCGGGGAAGTGGACGCGAAACAGACTCGCCGCCGCCGCGATTGCCTGGGCAAGTTCAAGGGATCGGGCCTGATCGGCGGCATTCATGCCGTTTCCCCTGAGTAGAACCGCAACATGCTTAAAACCTAGGCTCGCCACACCGATAAGGCCGATCCGGTCTGTAACAGCCCATGGCAACCCTTAGCGCCGCCAGCTTTGAGAAGCTCACCACCCCTGCCAGCGGCACCGCAATTCGCTTCGAAAACGGTCAACCGATCGTGCCCAACGATCCGATTGTTCCCTTCATCCGCGGTGATGGCACGGGCGTAGACATCTGGCCCGCCACCCAGAAAGTGCTAGACGCGGCGGTAGCCCAGGCCTACGGCGGTGAGCGCCGAATTGAGTGGTTCAAGGTTTACGCCGGCGACGAGGCCTGCGACCTCTACGGCACCTATCAATATCTGCCGGAAGACACCCTGAGCGCCATCAGGGAGTACGGCGTGGCGATCAAGGGGCCCCTCACCACACCGATAGGCGGAGGCATCCGCTCGCTCAACGTGGCCCTGCGCCAGATCTTTGATCTCTACTGCTGCGTAAGGCCCTGCCGCTACTACGAGGGCACCCCCAGCCCCCACAAGCGGCCGCAAGACCTAGACGTGATCGTCTATCGCGAAAACACCGAAGACATCTACATGGGGATCGAGTGGGAAGCCAACGATCCGGTGTGCCTCGATCTGATCAAGCACCTCAATCAAGTGGTGATCCCAGCCAACGGCAAGCTGGGCCAGCGCCAGATTCCGGTGGGCTCCGGCATCGGCATCAAGCCCGTGAGTAAGCACGGCAGCCAGCGCCACATCCGCAAGGCGATCCAGCACGCCCTGCGCCTGGAGGGCGACAAGCGCCACGTGACCCTGGTGCACAAGGGCAACATCATGAAGTTCACCGAAGGTGCCTTCCGCGACTGGGGCTACGAGCTGGCCAACACCGAATTCCGCGATGTCTGCATCACTGAGCGGGAGAGCTGGATCCTGGACAACGTCGAGCGCAATCCCGGCCTGAGCATCGAGGCCAATTCCCGCATGATCGAGCCCGGCTACGACAGCCTCACCCCCGAGAAGAAAGCCGCCATTGATGCCGAGGTGCAGGGCGTGCTCAATGCCATCGGCGCCAGCCACGGCGGTGGTATGTGGAAGCAGATGGTGCTTGTCGACGACCGCATCGCCGACAGCATTTTCCAGCAGATCCAGACCCGCCCCGCCGACTACTCGATCCTCGCCACCCTCAACCTCAACGGCGACTACATCTCCGATGCCGCCGCAGCCGTGGTGGGCGGCCTGGGCATGGCCCCCGGCGCCAACATCGGCGACAACGCCGCCATCTTCGAGGCCACCCACGGCACCGCTCCCAAGCACGCCGGCCTTGATCGCATCAATCCCGGCTCGGTGATCCTCAGCGGCGTGATGATGCTCGAATTCATGGGCTGGCAGGAGGCCGCCAACCTAATCACTGCGGGCCTGAGCGCCGCCATCGCTAATGGCGAGGTGACCTACGACCTGGCCCGGCTGATGGAGCCTGCTGTGGAGCCGGTGAGTTGCAGTGGCTTTGCTGATGCTGTGATCCGCCACTTCGGCGGATGAACACCGACCCCTGCGTGCACTGCGGCTTCTGCCTGCCCACCTGCGCCAGCTACCGGGTGCTGGGAACGGAGATGGATTCACCCCGGGGCCGCATCTACACCCTCAAGGCGATCGCCAACGGTGAACTGAGCCTCGATGCCACCGTGGCGAAGCACTTCGACAGTTGCCTGGGCTGTCTCGCCTGCGTCACGGCTTGCCCCTCGGGGGTGCGCTACGACCAACTGATCGAGGCCACGCGCCCCCAGCTCAACGCGCCTGAGCTGCGCAGCTCCGCCCAGCAGGCATTTCGCAAGCTGCTGTTTGCCCTGCTTCCCTACCCTGCGCGACTTCGGGCCCTGCTCACGCCGCTGCGCCTTTACGCCGGCACCCCCCTGCAGGCCCTGGCCCGCCGCAGTGGGATCACCCGCCTATTCGGCCCCCAACTGGAGGCCCTCGATCAGCTGCTACCTCCCTTGCCGCCAGCCAGCTTCCGCGACGACTTCCCCCTAGTAGTGCCCGCCCAGGGTCCTCGCCGCGCCCGGGTGGGGTTGGTGCTGGGCTGCGTCCAGCGTCTATTTGATCCAGCCGTGAACCAGGCCGCCGTGCAGGTGCTGAGCGCCAACGGTATCGAGGTGGTGATTCCGCCCAGCCAGGGCTGCTGCGGCGCCGTGACCCACCACCAGGGAGAACTCAGCCAGACCAACGAGCTGGCAATCGGCTTGATCCAAAGCTTCGAGGCCGTAGTGGGCCCAGGCAAGCCCGCCGGGGCCGGGCCTCTCGACGCCGTATTGGTGGCAGCTTCCGGTTGCGGCCACACCATGAAGGCCTACGGGCGGCTCACCGGCAGCAGCTTCTCCGCCCCGGTCGCGGATATTCAGGAGTTCCTCGCCGAGCTCGGCCTAAGCCAGCCATTCCTCGCCGCCCTTAAGCCCCTTACCCACGCTGACGGCGAGCCAGCCAGCGCCAAACGCCCGCTCCAACTGGCTTATCACGACGCCTGCCACATGCTGCACGGCCAGGGCATCAGCAGCCAGCCCCGGGCCCTGCTCAATGCCATCCCCCACATCCAGCTACGCGAAGCGACGGAAGCGGGGGTGTGCTGCGGCAGCGCCGGCATCTACAACCTGGTTCAGCCAGAAGAGGCCGCCGCCCTTGGGCAGCTCAAGGCCAAAGACCTGGCTGGCACCGGTGCCGAGCTGGCTGTTAGCGCCAACATCGGCTGCAGCCTGCAGATCCGGCGCCACCTGCAGGAGCTGCCCCAGCCGATCCCGGTGCTGCATCCGATGCAGTTGCTGGAGCAGAGCTACAGCGGTTGAGCCAACCCATCCCCGACCAGCAGCCAGTCAATAAGGCCCCTAAAGGCCGCCTGCTGAACATTCTGGGAGTGGGTTTTGGCTTGGCCGGTGCCGTGGGCGGCACGATCGGGGCCGGCATCCTGCGCACTCCGGGCCTGGTGGCAGCCCAATTGCCCTCAGCGGAGCTGGTGCTGGCCGCCTGGCTGGCCGGCGGGCTCTATGCGCTGGTGGGGGCGGTGTGCCTAGCCGAATTGGCGGCAGCCTTACCGAAGGCCGGCGGTTGGTATGTCTACGCCGAGCGGGCCTTCGGCAAGCGCGTGGGCTTTCTGGTGGGCTGGACCGACTGGCTGGCCCATTGCATCGGCCTGGCCTGGGTGGCCACCACCGTGGGGGAATACGGCCAGGCCTTGCTACCCGCCGCGATCCCCCAGGGGCCCTACACGGCCCGAATCCTGGCGCTGCTAGCCATCGGCCTGTTCAGCCTGATTCAGCTGCGAGGGCTGCGCGCCGGCAGCGCCAGCCAGGAATTACTCAGCCTCGCCAAGGCGGTTGCCTTTCTGGCCCTGGTGGCGGCCTGCTTCCTGCTGCCCATCCAGGCGGCACCCCCCATCGCGCCACCACCGCATGCGCCCATCGCGATAGCGGGCTGGCGGAGCCTGAGCCTGGCAGTGGTGCTGGCCCTACAGGCAGTGATCACCACCTACGACGGCTGGGCCAGCCCCGTTTATTTCGCTGAAGAATTCAGCGAGCCGGGGCGAGATCTGCCTCGCTCCCTGATCGGCGGGGTTCTGGCGGTGCTGGTGCTTTATCTGCTGATCAACCTGGCACTGCTGCATGTGCTGCCAATCGCCCAGCTGGCCAGCTCAAACCTGCCGGCGGCCGCCGCCGCACGCGCCCTGGCTGGGCCGCTGGGTGGCCTACTGATCACCGCGTTAGCGCTGGTGTCCCTGCTGGGCCTGATCAACACCGTGGTGATGGCCGCCCCGCGCATTTTGTTTGGTCTCAGCCGCGACGGCCTGCTACCGAGCTTTGTTGCCCAAGTGAACGGGGGCGGCACCCCAAGCGCGGCCCTGCTGCTCACCAGCACGGCCGCCGCGGCCCTAGTGCTGGCAGGCTCCTTCGAACGGCTGCTGACCATGGGCGCCGTGCTCTACGTGAGCCTGCCGCTGGCGGGCATTGCCTCCCTGGTGACCCTGCGCCAGCGGGAGCCGGAGCTGCCCCGCCCCTTTCTCACCTGGGGCTATCCCGTGTCCCCCTTGCTGATTACGGCGGTATCCCTGGCCTTCCTTATGGGCAGTACGGCCAACGACTGGCTAAGCAGCCTTGCCGCCATAGCCCTCGTGGCCACGGGCTACGGCGTCTGCCTGTTGGCGGAGCGACGACCCTTAGCAGAGGCAACGAGTTAATCCGCGCTTTCCAAGCCTTCCATCCAGCGCCAGGCAAGCCGCAGCGTGTCCCCATCACCGAGGTTGCCGGGGAAGGTGAGCACCGGCAGAGGCTCTGGCAGATCAGCCAGCACCAAGGAGAGCCCAGGCAGCAGCTGTCCTTTCAACTCGACCGCCGCCAGAGCCAGACCATCGGCCAGCAGGGTGTGGGTGGTGATGCCCCCCTTGCTGATCAGGTAACCCAACTGGGGGGCCAGGGCAGCAGCCAACCGGGCCATTAGCGCCGCCAGAGCGTCGCCTAAGCGGCGGCGCTGCGCCACTGATGCGCACTGGAGCTCACCCCGGCTGGTGTAGAGCACGGGCGTTTGCCCCTGGGCCAGCACCCTCCGCAACTGAACCAGCCAGTCGGCCTCCAGGGAAGCCAGCACGGGCTTCGGCAGGGGGCCTTCCAGCAGCCGCGCCAGCTTGGCGACGGGCAGCTCCAGTCCCACGCAGCGGGGCTCCGTCAGCAGCTGGGTGAGCTGGGCATCAGCCAAGGGCACATGAGAGCCCACCAGCACCAGCCCTGGCTTGGGGCGCCGCAACCGGACCAGGGCCGCTCCAGCCAGGGGCTGGGGCGGCAAAGCCGCTAAGGCCTGGATCCAACTGGCCGCCGACTGGGACAGCACCGGCAGAGGCCAAGCCTGGCGCACCACCTGGGCCAGGGCGGTCAGTTGCTCAGGTCGCTCCCCGTCAACGGCTACCACGGGCCTGCCATCTAGGGCCGCCAGTCGCTCCGCCAGGGCCTGGCCGCCATCGCCAGCGGCGTAATCCAACTCGGCGCCCGACAGACGCTGGACCTGGTGAGCGGCGATACGGCCCCCACTTTTTTCCTCCACCCAAACCGGTAGATCGCTGCTGGCGTAGCCAAACAGGCGGTCGCGGGCGAAGGCGGTTTCGTGCACGGGCTGGCCGTGCAGGCGATGCACCCCGTCCACGGTGGTGCGGCCCCCCTCAAAAAAGGCCGGGATCAACAAGGTGGCCGCAAAGGGGCCGAGCTCGGCCGCTATCACCTCCACCTCCAACGGGAAGTGACCCCGCAGGGTGGAGTCGCCGCGACTCACCAGCCACCAACGCTCAATGCCTGCCAGGGGCAGGGCCGCGGCTAGGGCCCGGCAGATCTGGCGCACCCGCTCCGCGGCTGCTTCCGGCGCCAGGGCCCGGGTGTTAGCCAGCAGAAACAGCAGCGGCGAAGGGTGCCGCAGCCCCGCCGCCAGGGTGGCGGCATCCCAGCGCAGCAGCAGCGGGCAGCTGTGCACCGTCTGGGAGCCGGTGGGGTCATCGTCGATGACGATGATTTTGGAGGAGGCGGCCATGGCACCATCGTGCCGTGATGACTCCGGAGCCCAGGGAGCTGCAGGAGCTGGTGCGCGAGCTGCACCAGCAGGCTGCGCCCTGGCAACCCGCCGGCCTGGGCAGCCGACTCAACTGGGGGCCGCCAGTTATGGGCGGCAGCGCCACCGTGAGCTGTAGGCGGCTGAGCGGCATCGTGGAGCACAGCCCTGGCGATTTCACTGTGACGGCCCTGGCCGGCACGCCCCTGGTCGAATTGCAAGCCGAGCTCGCCCGCCACAGGCAATGGCTAGCCGTTGACTGGCCCTGGGGCAGTGGCCTGGGCGGCCAAGCCAGCGGCAGCCTGGGCGGCCTTGTGGCAAGAGGCCTGGCCGGCGGTCTGCGCCAGCGCTATCTGGGCGTGCGCGACCAGATAATTGGCCTGGAATTAATCCGCAGCGACGGCACCCGCGCCCGGGCCGGGGGCAAGGTGGTGAAAAACGTGGCCGGCTACGACCTGATGCGCTTGATGGCGGGCAGCTGGGGGTCCTTAGGACTGATCAGCAGCCTCACCCTGCGCACCATGCCGGAGCCACCCCAGCGGCGCGGACTGAAGCTGGAAGGGCCGCTAGAAGCCCTCGGCCAACTGGCCGCCTGGCTGCTGGGCTCAAGCCTCAGCCCGGAGCGGATCGACTGGTGGCGCCCCTCTGCCGCCCAAGAAGACGGCACCGGACTGCTGATCAGCCTGGCCAGCATCAACGCCCTCACTCTCAATGAGCAGATCAGCTGCATCGCCGCCAAGGCTGCTGCCTTGGCAATTACGGCCCAAACTCTTGAACCCGCCGAACTCGCAAGCCTGGTAGGCCAAAGCCAAGGGTCTGAAACTGGGTCCAGCGACTGGTTGCTGCGGCTGGCGGTGCGCCCCAACCAGACGACTGCCCTGCTCAACGATCCAGCCCTGGCCGGCTTGCCGGTGGTCCTGGGGGCTGGCAGTGGCTTAGGTCTCGCCTGGGCAACTGCCTCAGCCCTACCGACCTACAAGGTGGAGGCGCTCAGGCGCCATTGCCAGCAGGTTGGTGGCTACCTGACGGTGCTACGCCAGCCAGCCAGCAGCAAACTGCCGGCCTGGCTGGATGCCCCATCGCGGCCCATGATCGAAGCGATCAAGCGGCAGTTTGACCCGAAGCAGCAACTGTCGCGCGGTCGTCTGCCGGGAGTGAATCTGCCGGGAGTGGAGCCGCCCCCGAGCTAAGGCCCGCGATCCAGTCGAGCAGGGCAGCATTCACCTGATCTGGCACCTCGTCGTGAGGACAGTGACCCGCCTCGAGCACCACTTCGCTGGTGCCTGCCGGAGCATGGCGCTGGAAAGCAGCCCGCCGGCCCACGGCATTGATCCAGGGGTCCCGGATGCCCCAGAGCAACAGCAACGGACATGTCAGCTGGGCAAACAACTCATCGAGGGGCTGGCCGCGGGGGATATCAAACACGGTGCGGAAAACACCGAAGGCCCCCGGATCCAGCGACGGCCGCCGGATCGCCTCCACCAAGGCTTCATCGACGTTGGTCTTGTCGACGTACACCTGGTTGAGGGTGCGGCGAATCGTGGCCGGCCGGCGCAAATTTTCAAACAACAACCGCTGCAGCACCGGGCTTTTGAGCAGGGCTCCCGCAATGGTCTGGCGGGTGATCGCTCCCCAGCCCTTAGGCGGCGCCTGCTCATCGCTGAACGGCCCTGCCGCATTTAGAAGCACCACCCCGGCCGCCTGGTCCCCCAGGGCAGCGCCAGCAGCCAGGGCTGAAAAACCGCCCAGGGAATTACCCACCAGCACCGTTGGCCGGCCGATGCGCTCGCTCACGTATACGGCCAGCTGGTCGCGCCAGAGGGGGCCGCCATAGGCAAGCTCGGCCGGCTTGGCGCTGCGACCGAAGCCCAGCAGGTCGATGGCGTGCACCTCATGGCGCTGGGCCAGCACGGGAATGTTGTGGCGCCAGTGGTCGGTGGAAGCACCAAAGCCATGCACCAGCAGGATCGCGGGGCCATCGGGATCAGCTGGCGCCGCTGCGATGGCGTGCACTGGATGGCCGGCGTAGCTCCAGGGCTGGGGTACAGACAAGGAAGCCACCTTGATGTGTCCAGGGTGGTCGATGCTAGGGAGATCTGCGGCGCGCCATTGCCCCTCACCAGCCCTGACTGGAGCCCCTTCCTGCCGGGGATCGCCCTGTGGGCCCTGGCCCTTTACCTCCCCTTGAGCGGCCCCCTGGGGCGCATGGAGGAAGCCCTGGCCGCGGGCTCCCTGCCGAGCCCTGTCCAGCAGGTGATGCTGGTGATTAGCAGCTTGCTGCTGGCCCTGACCATCGGGGTGCTGGCCGACCTGAGCCTGAGCTGGGCCCTAGGCCCCGACTGGGCCAGCAGCCTCGGCCTGATCGCCGCAGGCTGGGGGCTGTTCACAGCGCTCGCCAGTCGAGCCAGGGAAGACGGGGAATGATTGCTGGTGTGCGGGCCCGGTAGATGGCGTAATCGGGATAGGCAAGCTCAAGGGCCCGCTCCTCGCGGCGCGCCTTACCGCCCAGCACGGCCACCAGGGCGAGCAGCAAGGCCAGATGCAGCAGGCTGCCCAGGGCCAAACTCACCCCCAGGGAACAAAGCAGCACCGCTTGATAGAGGGGGTGACGGCAACGGCCGTAGGCCCCGCTTGTCACCAACGGGGCGCCAGGAATCGGATCAGGCAGGGGCGTAAGGCTGGAACCCAGCCCCCAGAACGCCTGGACTGCCAACACCAGACCCAGCAGCAGCAAAATGGCACCGGCTAAGGCCAGCGGCAGGGGCCAGGCATAACCCCAGGCACCGGGGGCAGGCCAGGGCGGCAGCAGGTGGGCGGCAATCAGAGCCAGCTGGGCGAGCAGCCACCACTCACCGTGGCGATTGTCTAGCCAGCCCCCCCAACTCAGGCCCCAGCGCTCAAGTTGGAATTTCGGCAAGTGGATCAAGATCCGGACCTCCAGCGCTGCCACCCAGCACCAGTCTGAGCAGGATCGGCGCCAGGAAGGTGGTGCCGATCACCATCAGCAAGATTGCGGCCTCCAACGGCTTTGTCAGCAACCCAGCCTGGGTACCCAGGCCAAGAAAAATCAAGCCCACCTCGCCGCGGGGCATCATCCCTAAACCAACCACCAACCGGTTGGTTTTCTCCTTGCTGATGTAGCTCCAGCCGGTTGCCACCTTGCCGGCAATCGCCACGGTGAGCAGGAAGGCCGCCACAATCAATCCCTCCCGGTTTTCAGGGTTCAGGGGATTGAGCACCGACAGATCCATGCCGGTGCCGATCAGCACAAAGAAGATCGTGGCAAACAGGGCAACTAGGGGCTTAACGGTTTCCTGGATCGCATGGGTGTGCTTAGAAGAGCTGAGAATCAAGCCTGCAGCGAAAGCCCCAAGAGCCGCTTCCAGGCCGATCGCCTGGGCCACAAAACAGCAGAGCGACAACACCACGAAAGCCGCCACCACCACTTCGCCAGGGGCCTTGAGCTGATCGAGCAGCCAGTCGAACCCAGGAGCAGCAGTGCGGCTCAGGAACAGGGCTGCCGCGACAAACACCGCTGCCGCCGCAACCAACTTCAGGATCGGGCCAAGGCTGAAGCCCTCGCCGCCAGCCAGGCTCACCACCACAGCCAAAATGACGATGCCAAGAATGTCATCGAGTACGGCCGCGCCGATCACCGTCTGACCCTCGCGCGTGCGCAGAAACTTCAACTCACCAAACACACTGGCGGTGATGCCGATGCTGGTGGCCGTCATCGCCGCACCGGCGAAGATCGCAGGAATCAGGGGCACATGGAAGATGTAATACAGGCCCGCAGTACCTAGGGCAAAGGGAAGCACCACCCCGGTTACGGCAACGGTGGTGGCCTGGGCACCCACCGCTACCAGCTCATCAAGCTCGCTTTCCAGTCCGGTGAGAAACAACAGAGCAAACAGGCCGATCTGGGAGACCGCCTGCAGATTCGGGAAGGTCTCGGCGTAGATCTCCTGAACCATTTCCGGTGAGAGGTCGGCCAGAGAGCTGAGCAAGCCCAAGCCCCAACTGCTGAGTTGGACCTGGGTTTCGGGCGGCACGATCAGATGCAGGCCGGAAACGCCAATCAGAACGCCAGCTACCAGCTCCCCCAGGATCGTGGGCAACTGCACTCGCACCATCAGCTCCGCCAGCAGCCTGGCCGCCACGAAGATCACTAGAAACTCCCCTACCGAAATCAGGGTTTCAGCAACTTCGGCTTGGTGACTGCCGATTTCAAGCAAAAGCGCTGGCAGAACCATGGATAGGTGAGTTCGCGGTAGTGGGAGGCGCGACCATAAAGCCGCCCGCGCCACGGTGTTTGGACCCTGATCACTATCAGGCCGTGGGGTTGGGGTTTGGCAACCGTGGCTACGGTCTGAATATCGAGTAGATGACGCGGGTAATGGCAGAGCAACTGCAGCGTCTTGATGCCTGGTGGCGGGCCGCCAACTAATTAGCGGTGGGGATGATCTACCTGCAGGACAACCCCCTGCTGCGCGAACCGCTGCAACCTGCCCATATCAAGAGTCGGCTGCTGGGGCATTGGGGCTCGAGCCCGGGTCAATCTTTTATCTGGGCCCATGCCAACCGGGCGAACACCCCCACGGCCTCAGCGATCGGGACTTCAACAGCCTATTCACCACGAATCGACCGGTGATCTTCAATTTTCACGGCTACCCGTGGCTAAGCCACCGACTCACCTACCACCGCACCAACCACGTCAACTTCCACGTGCGCGGATACAAGGAGAAAGGCAACATCAACACCCCTCTGGAGCTGGCGATGAACAATCAGATCGACCGCTTCAACTTGGTTATTGATGTGATCGACCGGGTTGCGGGCCTGGGCTCCCGCGCTGCCCACGTCAAAGAGCGCATGAAGGAGGCGATCTTGGCCAACCGGGCCCACGCCCATGAGCACGGCATGGATGCGGAGGATGTCACCAACTGGCGATGGAACCCACTGCCTGCAGCGGCCCATGCGGGAGAATCACTCATATGAGCGACTTCCAACCCAGCAACCTGCGTCTGCCCACCCCGGGCTGCTACGCCGACCCAGATCGCAGTGGCCTGACCGCGGAAAACGTGTTCGACGGCATGACCGAACACCTTTTTTACACGCTCGGCAAGCTCGCCCCCACAGCCAGCCGACACGACCTCTACATGGCCCTCAGCTACGCGGTGCGCGACCGGCTGATGACCCGATACCTGGCTGGCATTGAGGCGCTCAGTGCCACCCCGACTCGAGTGGTGGCCTACCTCTCCGCTGAATTTCTGATCGGGCCCCAATTGGGCAACAACCTGTTGATGCTGGGCATCCAGCAAGAAGCGGCAGAAGCCTTGCGCCGTTTCGGCATCAACGACATCAACGAGATCCTCGATGTCGAGGAGGAGCCTGGCTTGGGCAACGGAGGCCTAGGGCGGCTGGCGGCCTGTTTCCTGGAGTCGCTGGCCTCACTGGAAATCCCAGCCACCGGCTACGGCATCCGCTACGAATTCGGCATTTTTGACCAGCTGATTCGCGATGGCTGGCAGGTGGAAATCACAGATAAGTGGCTCAAGAGCGGCTGGCCCTGGGAGCTGCCCCACCCCGATCAAGCCTGCTTCGTGGGCTTCGGTGGCCACACCGAGAGCTACCGCGATGAGCACGGCACCTACCGGGTGCGCTGGATTCCAGCAGAGCACGCCATCGGCATTCCCCACGACGTGCCGGTGCTGGGCTACCGGGTTAACACCTGCGACCGGCTGAGGTTGTGGCGAGCCGATGCCGCCGAATCGTTTGACTTCTATGCCTTCAACAGCGGAGACTATTACGGCGCCGTAGAGGAAAAGGTGGGCTCCGAGACCCTCTCCAAGGTGCTCTATCCCAACGACGGCACGGATGAGGGTCGGCGCCTGCGCCTGAAGCAGCAGCACTTCTTCGTGAGCTGCTCCCTGCAGGACATGATCCGCAACCTCGATGCCCGCGGCATCCCGATCACGGATTTCCCCGATCACTGGGCGGTGCAGCTAAACGACACCCACCCGGCCATCGCCGTAGCGGAGCTGATGCGCCTGCTACTCGATGACAAGCACCTGGACTGGGAGGTTGCCTGGAACATCACCAGTCGCGCGCTCTCCTACACCAATCACACCCTGCTGCCGGAAGCCCTCGAGAAGTGGGGCTTGGGGCTATTTGGCTCCCTGCTACCCCGCCACCTGGAGCTGATCTACGAAATCAACCGCCGCTTCTTGCAACAGGTGCGTTTGAAATATCCGGGCAACGAGCAGATCCTGCGCAAGGTCTCGATCATCGATGAGGAGGGCGACAAAGCCGTCCGTATGGCCAATCTGGCCACCGTTGCTTCCCACCACATCAACGGCGTAGCAGCCCTGCACAGCGAACTGGTCAAAACCGAACTGTTTCCTGAATTCGCGGCCCTATGGCCCGAGAAATTCACCAATGTCACCAACGGCGTCACCCCCCGGCGCTGGGTGGCCCTGGCCAATCCCCAGCTCTCAGCCCTGCTTAACGAATCAATTGGCACCGGCTGGATTAACCGCCTCGATGAGCTGCGCCGCCTAGAGCAGTTTGTCGACGACAGCAGCTTCCTTGAGCGCTGGGAGGCCACCAAGCTGGGCGTTAAGGGCCAGCTGAGTCGTTACATCCATCGCCACACGGGTGTGCTGGTAGATCCCACCTCCCTGTTCGATGTGCAGGTGAAGCGGATCCACGAATACAAGCGCCAACACCTAAACGCCCTGCAGGTGGTGGCCCAGTACCTGCGCATCAAGAATGGTCAGGCTGAGGGTATGGCCCCGCGCACGGTGATCTTCGGCGGCAAGGCAGCACCTGGCTACTACATGGCCAAGCTAATTATTCGTTTCATCAACGGCATCGCCGAAACGATCAACGCAGACCCCGACATGGAGGGCCGGCTGCGGGTGATCTTCCTGGCTGATTACAACGTCAAGCTGGGTGAGCGGGTTTATCCCGCCTCCGACCTCTCTGAGCAGATCTCCACCGCCGGCAAGGAAGCCTCCGGCACCGGCAACATGAAGTTCGCCATGAATGGGGCGCTGACCATCGGCACTCTCGATGGCGCCAACGTGGAAATCCGCGAACAGGTGGGTGCCGAGAACTTCTTCCTGTTTGGCAAGACCGCTGAGGAGATCTCCGAGCTGTCCCAGTCGGGTTATCGCCCCTGGGAGCTGATCGGGGGAATGCCCGAGTTGGCCGAGATCCTGCGACTGGTGGAGCAGGGCCACTTCAGCAATGGGGATGGCGACCTATTTAGGCCGCTGCTGCAAAACCTCACCGGCCGGGATCCCTTCTTCGTGCTGGCCGACTTCAACGACTATCTGCGGGCCCAGTCCGAGGTCGACCTGGCCTGGGCCGACAGGGGTCGCTGGAACCGCATGTCGTTGCTGAATTCAGCCCGCAGTGGCTTCTTCTCTTCAGATCGCTCAATCCGCGACTACGCCGAGCGGATCTGGAAAGCCGAAAGCTTCCCAGTCACGATCACCTGCGAGCTCGATTAACCGGGCAGGTCTGGAGTTTGGTGGAGCAGCCGATTCAGCCTTAGGCGATCGGCATTAAGCGGATCAGGGGCCAGCTCACCGGCCACTTCCCGAAACTTTTGCTCCACCTCGTCGGGCACCCGCACGTCAAAGATGCGCTCCATCAGCGCCTCAATGGAGAAGAGGTGGGCATTGATGTTTTCCAGGTCCGCCATGGCCTGCTGGAAGGCATCGGGCTCAGCGCCCTCATCCTCAACAGCCCCTGTACCTGCCCCTTGGCCGCCAGGAGCGGCATTGGCCTGACTGGCGGCAGCTTCTGTTGCCTCCTGCTGCTTTTGCAACTCTTCCATCACCCGGCCTGCCAGGGTGCGAAAAGATTGCAGTGCAGCCCAATTCAGCTCCTGCTGCTGACGCAGGGTGGGGTTTTCACGGATCAATCGGTCATGTTCCCGATAGAACCGCTGGCAATCAGGGCATTGGCAGGGCTCTTCTGGCACCGCACTCCCTTTGGATCTCAATCACCATCATGGCACTCACGCCGCCAAGGGGATCTCGATCGAGGTCACCACGTTGATTGCGTCGCGCAGCCGCATCGAATCGGCAAACCAGCCCATGGCTTGCTCGGTATCACCACTGCGCTCAGCATCGGTGGCCTGCTCCTCGTGAGCCTCAGCTAGCAGGGCCAGCCAGCAAAGGCAGCGGGCTTGAACCACCGAAAGGTCGAGCTCATCGGGCTGGCTATCGGCGATGCGTTCGCTCTCCTGCTGCACCAGCAGACGCAGACGCAGATCGTGAAGCTGGGTCATCGCGGTCAAACGACTGGGACCACGCTAGCCCCGGTGGTGCGAATGGGTAGGGCACCACCTGTAGCGCTCGCTACCCCTAGCCGTGAAGGCTGGCTTGGCGAAGCTTCATCGCGTGACTGAGGTTTTAAAGAACGGGGCTGGCGGGACTCGAACCCACGACCTACGGTTTAGGAAACCGTCGCTCTATCCGGCTGAGCTACAGCCCCATCCCGGCCATCCCGCAAGACGTCCGTGTCGGCATTATGGAATGCGAAAGCAGGCGAGGTGATCGCGATCAGGGCTGCGGCACCTCCACGGAGGAAGCTGGAGCCCTTGGTTGAGGAAAGTCCGGGCTCCCCAATGGCCAGGCTTGCTGGGTAACGCCCAGTGCGGGTGACCGTGAGGACAGTGCCACAGAAACACACCGCCGATGGCAGGGGGCTCGCCCCCCGCACAGGTAAGGGTGCAAGGGTGCGGTAAGAGCGCACCAGCAGCATCGAGAGGTGCTGGCTAGGTAAACCCCAGCTAGGAGCAAGGCCCAGGGACAACGGTTGGCCATGACACCCGTCCCGTTTCAAGTGCGCCGCTCGAGGCCGCCGGCAACGGCGGTCCCAGACAGATGATCACCCCCCACCGGCTCGCTGGTGGGAGAACAGAACCCGGCTTACGTCCTGCTTTCACCACTTTTTTCCCGCCAGCCCATGCGGCCCGAACGCCACCAGCAGCTGGTTGCCTTCCTGCGCTCCCTGGGCCTGGAGGTTGGCGACCGTGACCTTGCCCCCATAGAGGAGGCTCTCAGCCACACCTCAGCGGGTCTGGCCCGCAACCACGAGCGCCTGGAATTCCTTGGCGACGCCGTGCTGCGCCTAGCCGCAGCGGAGTTTCTGCAACGGCACTATCCAAACCTGAGCGTGGGGCGCTGCTCTGCCCTGCGAGCCCAATTGGTAAGCGACCGCTGGCTGGCCGAACTGGGCGAGCACTGCAAGATCGAATCCGTGCTGCACCTAGGCCCAATGGCCAGTGGTGATCAGGCCGGACGAGCCACGGTGCGGGCGGAATGCTGTGAAGCCCTGCTAGGTGGACTCTATGAAGCCTGGGGCGCCGGCCAGGGCGGACTGGAGCCGGTGCACCGCTGGCTCTCTCCCCACTGGCAGGGCAGCAGCAGCGAATTGCTGGCCGATCCAGACCGCCACAACTGGAAGTCGGCCCTGCAGGAGTGGACCCAGGCGGCCGGGCTGGGCCTGCCGCACTACGACTGCCAGGAGCGCAGCCAAGTCCACGCTGACCCGCGCCGCTTTTATTGCAGCGTGGCGATTGCGGGCCAGGCAAGCCATACCGGCTGGGGGCCTTCAAGGCGCAGCGCCGAACAGGAGGCAGCCCGGGCCGCCCTCGCTGTGATCAAGCCTGCTCCAGGAGCTTGAGCGGCATGGTGACGAGCTTGTCCCAGTTGCCGCCCTCAAACAGCACGGCGGCCTGCTGGCCGCTGATCCGTTGCACGAAGCCCCGATAGCCGTTGTAAATCGAGCGGCCGTCACGCACCACCACGGTGGAGCCCGGCAGGATCGGCAGGTCAGCCATGATTTAGGCGAGGCGTAGGGCCATTATCGGGTGACGCGGGATGTAGCTGGCCATGGCCGATCAAACCAGCAGCAGCCAGAGCGCCACTCCTGCCCCCGACGATCTACTTGTGGTCGGCAAAGTGGTTTCAGCCCAAGGGCTCCAGGGCGAGCTGAGGGTGCTGCCCATGAGCGATTTCCCGGAGCGGTTCACCCGGGCAGGCCGGCGCTGGTTGCAGCGGCGGGAAGAGGCGCCGCGGCAAGTGGAGCTGCTGAGCGGCAGGCAACTGCCAGGCAAGGAACTGTTTGTGGTGCGACTCGCCGCCATCGACAGCCGGGAAGCGGCCGAAGCCCTGGTGGGTGACCAGTTGCTGGTGCCCCTAGCCGACCGCCCCAAGCTGGCCAAAGGTGAATTTCACCTGCTCGACCTGGTGGGCACCGAAGTGCGGCTGCTGGAGGATCAACGGCCCATTGGCAAGGTTCGCGACCTGATCCACGCTGGCAACGACCTGCTGGAGGTAGAGCAGGAAACCCCCGATGGCCCGCGGCGACTGCTGATCCCCTTCGTGACTGCAATCGTGCCAGAAGTCCATCTCGAGGAAGGCTGGATCGGCATCACCCCGCCCCCCGGGCTGCTGGAGCTTTAGGCGACTCTTAGAAGGCAGCCGTTTGCTGGTTAGCCAAAGGTGACCTTGAATGGGTTCAACCCAGTCCGGTCCATGGCAACTAGCCCTAGCTCCCTAAGCAGTGCACTTGTGCCGGTGATCCTGTGCGGCGGCACGGGCACGCGGCTGTGGCCGCTGTCGAGAGCTAGTTACCCCAAGCAGTATTGGCCCCTGGCAGGCACGGGAGAAGACACGCTGCTGCAGCAGACCCAGCAGCGCCTGGCGGGTTTGCCGGGTTTAGGAGCCCCTCTGCTGATCTGCAATGAAGACCACCGCTTCATCGTGGCCGAGCAATTGCGCCAGATCGGCGTGGAGCCCCAAGCGATCCTGCTGGAGCCGATCGGCCGCAATACCGCTCCGGCGGTGGCGGTAGCAGCGCTGCAGGCCACCGCCCATGGGGAAGATCCCCTGCTGCTGGTGCTGGCGGCAGACCACGTGATCCGTGATGCCGCCACCTTCCGCGCCACGGTGACTGCGGGGATGGCAGCAGCTGAAGCCGGCCAGCTGGTGACATTTGGAATCGTGCCCACGGCGCCAGAAACCGGCTACGGCTACATCGAAGCCGCCCAGTCGCTGCTCGGTGCCAACGAACCGGTACCAATCGCCCGGTTTGTGGAGAAGCCGGATCGGGCCACCGCGGAGCAATTTCTTGCGACGGGGCGCTTCACCTGGAACAGCGGCATGTTCCTGTTCAAGGCCAGCGCGATCCTGGCCGAATTGGAGCGGCTGGCACCTGAGGTTGTGAGCGCCTGCCGCTCCTCGCTGGAGCACGACAGCGCCGATCTCGACTTTCTGCGGCTGGAGCGGGAGGCCTTTGCCAGCTGCCCCAGCGTGGCGCTGGATGTGGCGGTGATGGAGCGCACCGACCGCGGCGCCGTGTTGCCCCTGGAGGCAGGTTGGAGTGATGTGGGCAGCTGGAGCGCCCTGTGGGAAACCGCCGATCAAGACAGCGACGGCAACGTGCTGCGGGGCCGGGTGATTAGCGAGGGAAGCAGCAATTGCTATCTACGCAGCGAGCATCGGCTGGTGGTGGGGCTCGGTGTAGAGGATCTGGTGGTGGTGGAAACCGATGACGTCGTGCTGGTAGCCCACCGCGACCGAGCCCAGGAGGTCAAAGCAATAGTGGGGCGGCTGGAGAGGGAAGGGGCACCAGAGAGCAAGGCTCACCGCAAGATCTACCGCCCCTGGGGCTCCTACGACGGCGTCACCGAGGGTGAGCGCTGGCAGGTGAAGCGGATCGTGGTCAACCCCGGTGCCAGCCTGTCGCTGCAGATGCACCACCACCGCGCCGAGCACTGGATCGTGGTGCAGGGAACGGCGGTGGTTGAAAAGGATGGAAACTTGGAGCTAGTAGGTGAAAACCAGAGCACCTACATCCCCCTGGGTTGCCGCCACCGCCTCTCCAACCCGGGCAAGATTCCGGTGGAGCTGATCGAGGTGCAGAGCGGCCCCTACCTAGGCGAAGACGACATAGTCCGCTTTGAAGATCGCTACGGACGCAGCGACGCCAGCCCAGCTCCAACCCTCACTCCGACCCTCACTCCACAGTGACGCTCTTGGCCAAGTTGCGGGGTTGGTCCACATCCAGGCCCCGGTGGGCGGCGATGTGATAGCTGAGCAGCTGCATGGGAATCACCGTTAGCAGCGGGCTGAGTAGCTCGTCTACCGCCGGCACCGGCAGCAAGACATCAAACAACTCAGCGTCTGGGCATTCGGGTGCCACACCGATCAGCTGGGCATCGCGGGCCTTGGCCTCCTGGGCATTGCTGAGCACCTTGTCGAACACCGCACCTGGCATGGCGATTGACACCACAGGCACCTTGGCATCAAGCAGGGCGATCGGCCCATGCTTCATCTCGCCGGCCGGATAGCCCTCGGCGTGGATGTAGCTGATCTCCTTGAGCTTGAGCGCACCCTCCAAGGCAATCGGGTAGTTGATGCCACGGCCCAGAAAGATCACATCCTGAGTGCCCTCAAAGCGGTGGGCCAGGGAAGCGCAGCGCTGGTCGTGGTCTGCCACCAGGGCCTCCAGCTGCTGGGGCAACTGGCGCAACTGGGCCACCAGCGCCTTGAGCTCCTCGCGGCTGCGGCCCGAGCTAACGCCACCCTGCCGCTGGCCCACTCGCCGCTCCGCAAATGCCAGGGACAACCCGTAGAAAGCCAGCAGCTGGCCAAGGAAGGTCTTGGTGGCCGCAACGCCCACCTCAATGCCGGCGCCAATGTCAAGGATGTGGTCCACCATCCGGGCCAGGGAGCTTTCGGCCCGGTTGGTGATGCCCAGCAGCCGCGGCCGATAGGCCGGATCGGCCACCAGCCGGCGACGCTCCTGCTCCATTGCAAGGGCCGCCAGGGTGTCGGCGGTTTCCCCCGACTGGGTCACGCCGATCGTGAGCGTGTGGGGGCTCAGCGGCGGCGGCGCATAACGAAATTCACTGGCATAAAAAACGCTTGTGGGGATACCTGCCAGCTGCTCCAGCAGATAGGCGCCCACCTGGGCGGCGTGGCGGCTGGTGCCGCAGGCCAGGATCTGGATCCGCTCCACACCCTCAAACACCTCAGCCGCCAGAGGTAGTGCCACCAATGGAGTCGCTTCCCCTGCCACAACCTCTGGCAGGTGCCGAGCCACCCAAAGGGCGGCCGTTTCAGGCTGCTCGTGGATCTCCTTGAGCATGAAATGGCGGAAGCTGCGCTTATCCGCCACGTGCTCGGTGCCGCTAAGCAGGCTGGGGCTGCGCTGAACCCGCTGGCCCGCAGCGTCATAAAGCTCGATGCCAAGCGGGGTGAGCAGGGCCACCTCGCCGTCTTCCATCGGCAAAATCGTGCGGGTGAAGCCCGCCAGGGCCGGGGTGTCGCTGGCGCAAAGAAACTCCCCCTCCCCAAGGCCGATCAGCAGGGGCGCAGCCTTACGGGCCACCACTAGGGCGCCAGGGGCCTCTGCCCACACCACCGCCAGGGCATAGGCCCCCTGCAGCAACGGCAACACCGACTGCAAAGCAGCCAGTAGCAGCGCCGCTGAAGCCTGCTCACCTGCCGCCCGGCGGCGCTCCAGCTCCCGAGCCAGCAGGTGGGGAATTACCTCCGTATCGGTCTCGGAGCGGAACAGCACCCCTTGCGACTGCAGCTCCTCCCGCAAGCGGCGGTAGTTCTCGATGATGCCGTTTTGCACCACCGCCAAACGACCAGAGCCATCTAGGTGGGGGTGGGCGTTGCGCTCCTCCGGCTTGCCGTGGGTAGCCCAGCGGGTATGGCCAATGCCGCACTGCCCCGGAGCTCCCTGGGCCTCAAAGCGGGTCGTGAGATTTACAAGCTTGCCCTCTGCCTTGAGGCAATGGAGCCCCGCCCCGTCAACCGTGGCAATACCGGCGGAGTCGTAGCCGCGATATTCCAGCTGGCGCAGCCCCTCCAGCAGTTGGGGAGCCGCCTCCCGCGATCCAATCAGGGCAACGATGCCGCACATAGGCCTGGGCCAGCGAGGAGCGCAACAAAAAAGCCCGGCGAAGGGCCGGGCTTGAGCTTATTGGCAATAGCGCCAATGATCTTCAGTAGGACAAGCCCATCGAGCGACTGGTTTCATCGCCCAAGTAAACGCGAATGCTGAGGAAGTCGGTGGGGCAAGCGGTTTCACAGCGCTTACAACCGACGCAATCTTCAGTGCGGGGAGAGGATGCAATCTGGCCGGCTTTGCAGCCATCCCAGGGCACCATCTCGAGCACGTCGAGTGGGCAGGCGCGCACACATTGGGTGCAACCGATGCAGGTGTCGTAAATCTTGACGGCGTGGGACATGGGCCTGAGCCGGGAACAAACGGCGTGGAGCCCAACGTACCCACAGGGTCCGGACCCGCAGCAACGAAGCCCGCAGCCCGTCACCCTTGTTCATACGCCGGGGGGAGCCCAGCGGGGTGACCCGTAGAGTGACGCGACTCTCAAAGCAGTCATGTCCCAGGAAGCGATCTACGAGAAAGTGCGCTCGATCGTTGCCGAGCAGCTCAGCGTTGACGCTGGCGAAGTGAAGCCCGAATCAAACTTTCAGAATGATCTGGGTGCCGATTCCCTCGACACCGTCGAGCTGGTAATGGCTCTGGAAGAAGCCTTTGACATCGAAATCCCTGACGAAGCTGCCGAAGGCATTACCACAGTTGGCGATGCCGTCAAGTTCATCCAGGACAAGCAGGCCTGAGCCACCCCATGGTGCAGGGTCTCCAACGCGTCGTCGTCACCGGTCTCGGCGCGATCACACCGATCGGTAACGACGTCTCCAGCTACTGGGAAGGTCTGAGCACGGCGCGCAACGGCGTGGCGGGTATCACTCTTTTTGATGCCAGTCGGCATGCCTGTCGCTTCGCAGCTGAAGTAAAAGATTTTGATCCCTCCGGCTGGCTAGAGCCGAAGGAATCCAAGCGCTGGGATCGCTTTTGCCAGTTTGGGGTAATCGCCGCCAAGCAAGCCGTCGCCCATGCGGGCATCACCATTGATGAGTCCAACCAACACCGGGTGGGCACAGCCATTGGCTCCGGCGTTGGCGGCCTGCTGATGATGGAAACCCAGGCCCACGTGCTCAAAGATCGGGGCCCCGATCGGGTGAGTCCGTTCTGCGTGCCGATGATGATCCCCAATATGGCGACTGGCCTGACGGCCATTGCCCTTGGCGCCAAGGGACCCAGCAGCGCGGTGGCCACCGCCTGCGCCGCCGGCTCCAATGCCATAGGTGATGCCTACCGGCTGATCCAGCTGGGCCTGGCTGACGTGATGGTCGCTGGTGGCGCTGAATCGGCCATTACCCCTTTGGGGGTGGCGGGATTTGCCAGCGCTAAGGCCCTGTCCTTCCGCAACGACGATCCCAGCACGGCCAGTCGCCCCTTCGACGCCGAGCGCAACGGCTTCGTGATCGGCGAAGGCGCCGGGGTGATTGTGCTCGAGAGCCTGGAGCACGCCCAGGCTCGCGGTGCCCAGATCCTGGCGGAGGTGGTGGGCTACGGCATGACCTGCGACGCCCACCACATCACCTCACCTACCCCGGGAGGGGGTGGCGGTGCTGAAGCCATGCGACTTGCCCTCAAGGATGCCCGGCTTGAGCCAGAAGCCGTCGACTACGTCAATGCCCACGGCACCAGTACTCAGGCCAACGACAGCAACGAAACCTCCGCCATCAAGAGTGCCCTCGGGGATTGGGCTTACCAGATACCCGTGAGCTCCACGAAATCGATGACCGGCCACCTCCTTGGAGGCAGCGGCGGCATTGAGGCGGTCGCCGCGGTGCTGGCTATTGAGCACAACCTGGTGCCACCTACCATCAATTACCAAAATCCGGATCCGGCCTGTGATCTGGATGTGGTTCCCAACCAGGCCAGGGAACACACCCTCAACGTGGTGCTCTCCAATTCCTTCGGGTTTGGCGGTCATAACGTCTGCCTGGCGTTCCGCCGCATGGCGTGAGCCTCCTCCTCCCACTCCTCCACCTGCCTTAGCCATGGTCGCCGCTCCCTCCACATCCGTCGAATCGCTCTGCGTCAACAGCATCCGCTTCTTAGCGATTGACGCGATTAATAAGAGCAATTCGGGCCACCCCGGCCTGCCTATGGGCTGCGCCCCGATGGCCTTCGCCCTGTGGGACAAGGTGCTTAAGCACAACCCCAAGAACCCCAAGTGGTTCAACCGGGACCGCTTCGTGCTCTCGGCTGGCCACGGCTGCATGTTGCTTTACGCGCTGCTGCACCTCACCGGCTACGACTCGGTGACCATCGAAGACATCAAGCAGTTCCGCCAGTGGGGCAGCCGCACCCCTGGTCACCCTGAAACCTTCGAAACCCCCGGCGTTGAGGTCACCACCGGACCCCTAGGCCAGGGCATCTCCAACGCCGTGGGACTGGCTATCGCCGAAGCGCACCAGGCTGCCAAGTTCAACAAGCCAGGTTGCGACCTGGTTGATCACTACACCTACGTGATCATGGGCGACGGCTGCAACCAGGAAGGCGTGAGCGGTGAAGCCGCCTCCCTGGCCGGCCACCTGGGCTTGGGCAAGCTGATTGCCCTCTACGACGACAACCACATCACCATCGACGGCAACACCTCGGTCTCCTTCACCGAGGACGTGCTGAAGCGCTACGAGGCCTATGGCTGGCACACCATCCACGTCAAGGATGGCAACACCGATGTGGCCGCCATTGCCCAAGCCATCGAGGCAGCCAAGGCCGTCACCGACAAGCCCAGCTTGATCAAGGTGACCACCACGATCGGCTACGGCTCGCCAAACAAGGCCAATACCGCTGGAGTTCACGGCGCAGCCCTAGGCGCCGACGAGGCAGAGCTCACTCGCAAAGCCCTCGACTGGAGCTACGGCGAATTTGAGGTTCCCCAGGATGCCTACGACCACTGGCGCCAAGCGATCAGCCGCGGTGAAGCACTTGAAGCCACCTGGAACGCCAGCCTGGCCACCTATCGCAGCCAGTACCCCGCTGAAGCGGCTGAATTCGAGCGCCAGCTTCGCGGCGAGCTGCCCCAGGGTTGGGACGCTTCCCTGCCGAGCTTCAGCCCAGAAGACAAGGGCTTGGCCACCCGCATGCACTCCTACAACGCCCTTAACGCCTTCGGCCCCAACCTGCCCGAGCTAATCGGCGGCTCGGCCGACCTCACCCACTCCAACCTCACCGATATCAAAGGCGAGGCGAGCTTCCAGAAGGGTGCCGAAGCCAACCGCTACCTGCACTTCGGCGTGCGCGAGCACGCCATGGCGGCGATCATGAATGGCATCGCTTACCACGGCAGCGGCCTGATCCCCTACGGCGGCACCTTCCTGGTTTTCGCCGGCTACATGATCGGCGCCATGCGCCTTTCGGCCTTGAGCGAGCTGGGCGTGATCTACGTGCTCACCCACGACTCGATCGGTCTGGGCGAAGACGGCCCCACCCACCAGCCGGTGGAAACCCTCGCCAACCTGCGCGCCATCCCCAACCTGCTGGTGATGCGCCCCGGCGATGGCAACGAGACCATGGGTGCTTATCAAGTGGCTGTCACCAACCGCAAGCGCCCCACCGTGCTGGCCCTCAGCCGCCAAGCCATGGCCAACCAGCCCGGTTCGGCTGCGGCCCATGTAGCCAAAGGTGGCTACATCTTGGAGGACAGCAATGGCACCCCGGAACTAATCCTGATCGGCACCGGCACCGAGCTGGAGCTCTGCACCAAAGCCGCAGCCCAGCTGCGCGCCGAAGGTAAGAACGTCCGCGTAGTTTCGATGCCCTGCATTGAGCTGTTCGAAGAGCAGGATGCCGCCTACCGCGAAAGCGTGCTGCCCGCCGCCGTGCGCAAGCGCGTTGTGGTGGAAGCCTCCAGCTCCTTCGGCTGGCACAAATACACCGGCTTCGATGGCGCCTGCATCTCTATCGACCGCTTCGGCGCTTCGGCACCTGGCCCGGTCTGCCTTGAGAAGTTTGGCTTCACCGTCGACAACGTGGTGGCAACTGCCAAAGCGCTGGGCTGATTCCTAACGGCTGAGCCCTACTTAGCCAGGAGCCCCGCCAATTTGGCGGGGCTTTTTTGATGAAAGCTGGGCAGGAGTGCTGCTGGGGTGCAGCTACCGATCAAGCCTTGAGGTCGAAGCGATCGGCCCCCATCACCTTCACCCAGGCGGCCACGAAATCGCCCACGAAGCGCACGGCGCCATCGCTCTGGGCATACACCTCGGCGATCGCCCGCAGCTGGGAGTTGGAGCCGAACACCAGATCCACCCGGGTACCGCTCCAGCGCAGCTCACCGCTGCGGCGATCGCGGCCCTCAAACAGCTCGCCGCTCTCATCGGTGGGGCTCCAGGTGGTGGCCATGTCGAGCAGGTTGACGAAGAAGTCGTTGCTCAGCTCCCCCGGCCGCTCGCTGAACACCCCATGGGGCACGCCACCGCTGTTGGCGCCCAGCACCCGCAGGCCGCCCACAAGCACGGTCATTTCGGGTGCACTTAGACCGAGCAGCTGGGCACGGTCCAGCAGCAGGTGCTCGGCCGTCACGCTCATCGGCCCCCTCTGCCAGTTGCGGAAGCCATCGGACTCGGGCTCCATCACCGCAAACGAGGCTGCATCCGTTTGCTCTTGGCTGGCATCCATCCGGCCCGGAGTGAAAGGCACCTCCACCGGCTGAGCAACGGCGGCGGCGGCCTGCTCCACCCCCACACAACCGCCTAGCACGATCAGATCAGCCAGTGAGACGCTCACGCCATCTGTGCGGGAGGCGTTGAAGGCCTGCTGGATGCCCTCGAGCACGGCCACCACACGCTGCAGCTGCTCGGGTTGGTTGACGGCCCAGTCTTTTTGCGGGGCCAGGCGCACCCGGGCGCCGTTGGCGCCGCCGCGCTTATCTGATCCGCGGAAGCTGGAAGCCGAGGCCCAGGCGGTGCTCACCAGCTCAGCCACGCTCAGCCCGGAGGCCCGTACGCGCGCCTTGAGATCGGCGATGGCGGCCCCATCCACCAGGGGGTGATCCAGCGCCGGGATCGGGTCTTGCCAGATCAGGTCTTCGGCGGGCACCTCGGGGCCGAGGTAGAGGCTTTTGGGCCCCATGTCGCGATGGGTGAGCTTGAACCAGGCGCGGGCGAAGGCATCGACGAAGGCCTCCGGGTGCTGGTGGAAGTGGCGCGAGATCGGCTCGTAGATCGGATCGAAGCGCAGCGACAGATCCGCCGTGGTCATCATCGGCGGGTGGTTGAGCCCGGGGATATGGGCGTCGGGGATCAGGTGCTCCTCGCGGCAGTCTTTGGCCTGCCACTGCCAAGCACCGGCGGGACTCTTGATCAGCTCCCACTCATAACCAAACAGCATGTCGAAATAGCCCATGTCCCAGCGGGTGGGGTTGGGTTTCCAGGCGCCCTCGATACCGCTGGTGGTGGCATCGGCTCCTTTGCCACTTCCGTGACGGTTGCGCCAACCCAGCCCCATCTCCTCCAGTGGCGCCCCTTCGGGAGCGGGGCCCACCAGCTCTTCACTGCCGGCGCCGTGGGCCTTGCCGAAGGTGTGGCCGCCGGCGGTGAGCGCCACGGTCTCCTCGTCGTTCATCGCCATGCGCGCGAAGGTCTCTCGCACGTCGCGCCCCGACGCCACCGGATCGGGCACGCCATTGGGGCCCTCTGGGTTCACGTAGATCAACCCCATCTGCACAGCGGCCAGTGGGTTTTCCAGCTGGCGATCGTCGTTATAGCGCTCATCGCCGAGCCAGGTCTTTTCGTTGCCCCAGTAGATGTCTTCCTCCGGCTGCCAGATGTCGGCGCGGCCGCCGCCGAAGCCGAAGGTGCGCAGCCCCATCGATTCGAGGGCACAGTTGCCGGCCAGGATCATCAGGTCGGCCCAGGAGATCTGGTTGCCGTATTTCTGCTTGATCGGCCAGAGCAGCCGTCGGGCCTTGTCGAGGTTGCCGTTGTCGGGCCAGCTGTTGATCGGCGCGAAGCGTTGGTTGCCGGTGCCACCACCACCGCGGCCATCGGCAGTGCGGTAGGTGCCGGCGCTGTGCCAGGCCATGCGAATGAACAGCCCGCCGTAGTGGCCCCAGTCGGCGGGCCACCAGTCTTGGGAGTCGGTCATCAGGGCGATCAGTTCGCCCTTGAGGGCCGGGTAATCGAGCTCCTGGAAGGCCTCGGCGTAGTGAAAAGCCTCCCCCAACGGATTGGCGACCGGGCTGTGCTGGTGCAGGATCCCCAGGCTGAGCTGCTGGGGCCACCAGTCGCGCGGCGCGGGGCCGTGGCCCGCCACCGCAGTTCCGCCATGGTTGAAGGGGCACTTGCCGAGTTCGGTCATGGCGCTTGCTTACCTGATCGCACTGTCTGAACCGTAGTCAGGGCGATCAGGGGCAACCAGCGAGGGTCACAGTCCTTAGCGGAGGTAGCCCGCCTGGCTCAGACGGCTGCGGCGACCCCTGCTTTCTGCTCCGCCAGCACCTGCTCCAGCCCAGCAAGATCCTCATCGGTGATCTTGGTTTGCATTGGGCAGTGCTTGGGGCCGCACATCGAGCAAAACTCGGCCTGCTTGTAGATATCGGCGGGCAGGGTTTCGTCGTGATACTCACGAGCCCGCTCAGGATCCAGCGAGAGATCAAACTGCTTATTCCAATCGAAGGCATAGCGAGCCCGGCTGAGTTCGTCGTCGCGATCGCGGGCGCCGGGGCGGTGACGGGCGATGTCGGCGGCGTGGGCAGCGATCTTGTAAGCAATCAGGCCCTCGCGCACATCCTCGGCATTAGGCAGGCCCAGGTGCTCCTTCGGCGTCACATAGCAGAGCATGGCCGTGCCATACCAACCAGCCATCGCCGCGCCAATGGCGCTGGTGATGTGGTCGTAGCCGGGGGCGATGTCGGTGACCAAGGGGCCCAGCACGTAGAAAGGCGCCTCACTGCACTCCTCCATCTGCTTTTTAACGTTGAATTCGATCTGATCCATCGGCACATGGCCCGGACCCTCCACCATCACCTGGATGTCGTGCTCCCAGGCGCGGCGGGTGAGCTGGCCAAGGGTTTTCAGCTCCGCCAGCTGGGCGGCGTCGGAGGCGTCATGCTGGCAACCCGGCCGCAGCGAATCGCCCAAGGAGAAGCTGCAGTCGTAGCGCTTGAAGATCTCGATGATGTCATCGAAATGGGTGAACAGCGGATTCTGCTTGTGGTGATAAAGCATCCACTGGGCCAAGATCCCGCCACCGCGGCTGACGATGCCGGTGAGGCGACCCTTCACTAGCGGCAGGTGCTCAATCAGCAGGCCGGCATGAATCGTTTGGTAGTCAACGCCCTGCTGGCAGTGCTTCTCGATGATGTGCAGGAAGTCGTCGGCGTCGAGCTTCTCGATGGAGCCGTGCACGCTCTCGAGCGCCTGATATACGGGCACCGTGCCGATCGGCACCGGAGAGGCATTGATGATCGCCGTGCGCACCTCATCGAGATTGACGCCGCCGGTGGAAAGATCCATCACCGTGTCGGCGCCATACTTCACCGCTAGGCGCAGCTTGGCCACCTCCTCATCGAGATCGGAAGCATTGGGGGAGGCGCCGATGTTGGCGTTCACCTTGCAGCGGCTGGCGATGCCGATCGCCATCGGCTCCAAATTGGGGTGGTTGATGTTGGCCGGGATGATCATGCGGCCCCGAGCCACCTCCTCCATCACCAACGATTCGGGCAGGTTTTCCCGCTTGGCCACATAGGCCATCTCTTCAGTCACTACGCCCTGGCGGGCGTAATACATCTGGGAATAGTTCGCGGTACCGCGACGCTTCTCAATCCAGGCGCTACGCATTTGAGGCTGCAGATAGGGCGGGGCGCAGCCTGAGAGTGGTTTCACAATCCAATTCCACTTCCCTGCGCCGGCATGACCCGGATCAGGTTCGGAGGGTGTGATCTCAGCCCGAAGCTGCACAACTGATTAAGGCTGGCAGCGGGGCACCCCTAGTGACCTATCCAACCTAGCTCTGCAGACCATTGAGCGCCGCGGCCACCACCCGGTGGTCGGGGTCGGCCTGAAGCTGCTGCAACAGGACCCGGGCCTCGGCAGCGCCCTGCTCCCGCACCAAGCGGGCCAGGATTTCGGCGCCGCCCACCCGCACCGTGCCATCAGCGTCTGTGATCGCCATCGACGCCAGCTCCAGCAACCAGGCCGGATCAATGGCTGGCTGCTCAGCAAGAGCCGAAAGGATGCTGCAGCGCACCAGCCACTGCTGATCGGCTGCAAACCCATCACGCAGCAGGGGCCAGGCCCGCTCAAGGCTGTGGCTCACCAGGGAGTTAGCCGCTTCCGCCCGCACATTGGCGTCCTCATCGCCCTGCATCGCGGCCACCAGCGCCTGCCAGCCGGCCTCGTTTTGCTTCACCCCAAGGCCGGCGCAGCTGAGCGAGCGCACCATGAACATGCTCTGCTCCAGCCCGAGCAGCAGTAAGGGCACGGCCTGCTCCACCGCCACCTCCCGCAAACCCACTAGGGCGGGCATGGCCCGGCTGGGGTCTCCGCAAAGGATGGCCTCTCGCAGGGCCGCAAGATCGGGGGAGGGATTGGTCATACATCCCCATCGTGGCGCAGGGCCGCCAGCAGCTCACGCCGTCGCCGCCGCCACCCCACGGCACTGGTAACAAGCAGGCCGGTGCCGATCAGTAGGGCCGGCAGAGCTGGGATCCGATCGACGCCGCGGCGCTGCAGCAGCACAAGCAATGCCAGCAGGATCAAAAGGGGCGAGGAGAGGGCCAGCAACCCCCGCAGCCAGGGCCTTTGCCTCACGGGCGCCGCTCCATCCAGCGCAACAGGCTCAAGGTGAGCACGCCAATGCCCACCGGCAGGGCCGCTTCGTCCGGAGCGAAGCTGTTGCTGTGCAAAGGCATGCAGCCCTGAGGCCCCGCCACCCCCAAGCGAAACATGGTGCCGCGGGTGCCATCGAGCAGTTCGGCGAAATCCTCTGCTCCCAAAGACGGCTGCTCGAGCCACTGCACCTGCGGGCGACCGAGCAACTCCACCCCAGCTTCCGCCACCAGCTCGGTTAGGGCAGGGTCGTTGTGCACAGGCGGTGAAATCAGCCGATAGCGCACTCGGGCCTCACCGCCATGGCCGCGGCAGAGGGCCTGCACCGTGTCTTCGATCCAGCCTGGCAGCTGGGCGTGCACTTCGGTGTCGAGACAGCGCACCGTGCCGAGCAGGCGGACATGGTCGGCGATCACGTTGAAGGCCTTACCGCCCTCGATCCGCCCGAAACTCACCACCACCGGATGCAGGGCATCAAGGCGGCGGCTGATCGCCTCCTGCAAACCACTCACCACCCGCGCCGCAATCCAAATGGCGTCGGTGCTCTGGTGGGGCCGGGCGCCGTGGCCGCCCTCGCCCAGCACCTCCACCTCCAGCTCACCGGCCGCCGCCGTAAGACTGCCGCTGCGCACGCCGATCGTGCCCGCCGCCAGGCTGGGAAACACGTGCACACCAAACAGGGCTGCCACGCCGTCCATAGCGCCATCGGCCTTCATCCAGGCCGCCCCCTGGGCCGTTTCCTCAGCGGGCTGAAACAACAGCCGCACCCGGGCCGTGAGCAGCTCGGGGTGGCGCTCGGCAAGCTCCGCCAGCAGGTAAGCCACCCCCAGCCCCACGGCGGTGTGCAGGTCGTGGCCGCAGGCGTGCATCAGGCCCTGCTGGGTGGAGGCGTAGTCGAGGCCGGTGCGCTCCTCCACCGGCAGGGCGTCCATATCCACCCGCAGGGCCACTAGGGGCGCGGGCAAGCCATCAAGCCCCTGCTCTGGCCCCAACTCCGCCAGCACGCCGGTGCGGCCGACACCCTCGCGCACCTGCCAACCCCAGCGCCGCAGCTCACCTGCCACCAGGGCAGCTGTCTGCTGCTCATGGCCACTGAGCTCGGGATGGCGATGGATATGACGCCGCAACTGGATCAGCTCCGGCAGCACCGCGGCCAGGGTCTGCTCAATCCCCAAGGCCTGCCAACTCAAGCTGCAGGGTGTTGCCGTCATTCGAGGGCCATCGTTCAAGGGGCCAAAGCGAGGAATTGCGCCAGGGCTTGCACCGGCTCGGGGGGCCAACGCCGCGTCGCAAGCAACCATTCTCGCTGCCGGTAGCGGGGATCGAGGCCAGAGGCCGCGGCCCAGTTGCTTTCAGCCTCACCGCGAGCCCCCTTCTGCCAGAGCAGCGCCGTGAGACCAGCTCGAGCATCGGCAAACAGGGGATAGCGGCGGATCAGGTTGCGCAGCTCCCGCTCGGCCTCGGCTCGGTCGCCCAACTGGAAGGCCGCCAGGGCGGAGCTGGAGCGGGCCATGGCAAAGCCTGGCCTAGCAAGGGAAGCGGCTTCAAAGCAACGGCGCGCTTCCTGCCAGTCGCCCAGGGAGCCCTGCACGTTGCCGAGGTTGTAAAGGGCTGAGGCGCGCGGTTCACCCTCGTCGCTCGGAGCGCGCTCCAAGATCCAGCGGTAGTCGGCTTCGGCGGCAGCCCACTGGCCCAAAGCCTCCTCGGCTGTGCCGCGATTGAGGTGGGGATCGGGGCTCTCGCCGTCTAGCTGCATCGCCTTGGTCTGGTCAGCGATGGCGGCGCGGGGATCGCCCAGGGCGAGCTGCACATTGCCCCGATTGCTCCAGGCCGCCGCATCGTCCGGGGCCAGCTCCAGCACCTGGTTCCAGAGGGGTAGAGCCTCATCAAAGCGCCCCTGCCGGCTGGCGCTGAGGGCCTGATCAAACAGCTGGGGCAGCAGCAGTTGCAGCCCCAGCAGCAAGGAAAATAACGTAGGAATCATTGTTGGCTGCTGGTCATGCGGCCGCATTAGCCGGCCAGCCCAGGTGGTTGCGGCCCGCCGGAGTAACCAGCCGGCCCCGGGGGGTGCGCTGCAGAAAACCCAGCTGCAACAGGTAGGGCTCCACCACCGCTTCGAGGGTGGAGGAATCTTCCCCGAGCCCGGCAGCCAGGGTATCGAGGCCCACGGGGCCGCCGCCGTAGCCCTCGAGCATCAAGGTGAGCAAACGCCGGTCACTGGCATCGAGGCCGCGGTCGTCAACGCGATGCAGGCTGAGGGCCTCCGCAACCAGGGGCGCGCCGATGCGGCCATGGCCCCGCACCGATGCCACATCGCGCACCCGACGCAGCAGGCGATTGGCAATGCGGGGGGTGCCCCGACAGCGGCGGGCAACTTCCAAGGCGGCCCCACCCTCCAGCTTGATCTGGAGCAGGCCAGCCGCCCGCTCCACAATTTGCTGAAGCTCATCGAGTCCGTAAAACTCAAGCCGCTGAATCAGGCCGAAGCGATCCCGCAGCGGTGAACTCAGCGATCCCGCCCGGGTGGTGGCGCCAACAAGCGTGAAAGGGGGCAGATCCAGGCTGCGGGTGCGGGCCGTCGTGCCCTTACCCACGGTGAGATCGAGGCGGTAATCCTCCATCGCTGGATAAAGAATTTCCTCAGCCACCCGGTTGAGCCGATGAATCTCGTCGATGAACAGCAGCTCATGGGGCTGCAGGTTGACCAGCAGGCCAACGATGTCGCGAGGGCGCTCTAGAGCCGGGGCGCTGGTGATGCGGCAGCGCACGCCCAACTCCTCAGCCAGCACCAAAGCCATGGTGGTTTTGCCCAGGCCCGGTGGGCCGTAGAGCAGCACGTGGTCGAGGGCCTCTTGGCGGGCGCGGGTGGCCTCCACCGCGATGGCCAGCACCTGCTTGAGCTCGCTCTGGCCGATGTAATCGGCAAGGCGCTTGGGACGGAGACTGTCCTCCCGATGCAGGCCACTGGCTGCGGCGGGGACCTCCTCGAGCACGGGAGCGGGGTCCACAAGGCGCGCTGGTGGCTCGTCGCGGCTGGGGCGGCCGCGGGGCGCCGAAGATCCCGAGGAGACGATGGCCATGCAGCGAGGGTACCGGGGGCTCCCTAGGGTCGGGAGATCAAGGGGACGGTTGCGGAGCAGCGATGGCCAAGGGCGGGGGCAAGAAGAGCGCTAAGGCCCAGCGCGATGCCGCCAACAAGCTGCTGGCCGACAACCGCTTTGCCCGGCATCAATACGAAATTCTGGAAACCCTGGAGTGTGGCCTGGAGCTATTTGGCACCGAGGTGAAGTCGATCCGGGCCGGGCAATCAAACCTGCGCGATGGCTTCTGCCTGATTCGCAAGGGAGAACTGCAGCTGCACAACGTGCACATTTCGCCCCACAGCCATGCCAGCGCATTTTTTAACCACGAGCCGTTGCGGGTGCGCAAATTGCTGGCCCACCGCCGCGAAATTGACAAATTGCGGATTGGCCTAGATCAAAAAGGCCTCACCCTGATCCCCCTGAACCTGCATCTCAAGGGCTCCTGGATCAAGTTGACAATCGGTCTGGCCAAGGGCCGCAAGCTGCACGACAAGCGTCACGAAGAGCGGCGCAAGCAGGACATCAAGGACGCCAAGGCCGCAATCGCCCGGCTCTGAAATTGGGGGGCCGGAGCGCTCGACCTACCCGCCCATATGCCTCCGGCTGGAGTCAATTCACTGGCGGTGGCACGGGTGGTGGCGGGGCGGCGGGCTGTTCGGGCACTGCCGGAGCCTGGGGAGGCTCTGGCTGGGCCGCCGGCGCCGGCGGTGAGGGTTCGGGGACGGCCACCGGCGGCGTCTCGACAGGGGGCGGATCGGCCCGCAACGACAGGGTGATCAGAGCTGGCGCCACGCCCTCGTTGGTCACCAGCAACTGCACTGGGGAGTTCTTCTGCACCCCCAAACTGACCACCCGCAGGGGCCCCTTGGCTTCCAGCAGCTCGCCATCGGCACCAAACACACTCATCTGCATCAAGGGCGAGCCGTTCACGCCCAGCACCAGGCGATAGCCCGGCGGCAACCGCACCGGGAACAGCCGGGCACCACCAGCCTCCACCTGGGCTGAAATCACCTGGGTTGCCTGGGCTTGGGCCTGAATCGCCTCGATCTGCACGTTGGCCAGGCCCTGCTCCGCCGCGGCAAACCACAGCTGGCGAAATGGCTCGGCAGGGATGTCAGCGCCGGGGCGGCCCGGCAGCAGGCTCTGGGCACTGCCCGACACCAGCTGGCGCAACACCGCCGAGCTGAGTCCCTGGCTAACCAGGGCCTGCTGACGCCTCTCCCAGTCACCGTTTGTGTAGGAACCCAAGCGGCGCCGAATCTCGAGGGGTAGCTGCTCCACCCGAGCCAGCCACTCCTCTGCAAGCTCATTCCAAACCTTGCGCAGAGGGGAGTCGTCGAGGGAATCGCTGGGCAGGCGGCCGCCCCGCTCTGGAAACTGGGCCAGCAGGCTGGCATCCACCAACTTCAAGAACCAGCCCCGATCCACCTGCATAGCCCTCAGCCGGTTAAGCAGCTGCTGGCGCTGATCCACCTCCGCCGGCGGCAGGCTGTTGGGCAACTGCAGGGCCGCATCGGGAATGGGCATGGTCAAGCGACCGCGGCTCAGCCACCACCAGCCCAGGGCAGTGCCCACGACCGCCGACAGCACCAGGGCAATCACCACCGGCCAGACGCCGCCTTCAGCGACCTCCTCGCGCTCCTCCAAGCGGCTACGCAACGAGGGCGAAGGCGGCTGGGGCGGCTCCAGTGCGGGTTCAGCAGGAGCTTCAGGTGCTGCGGGTGCTGGTGCAGGTGCTGGAGGTGCAGGTGCAGGTGCGGGAGGTGGTGGGGGCACCAGGGCGACGGTGCGATCGGCGCGGGGCACCGGACCGGTGCTCTCTGGCATAGGTATGGCCTGAAAGGCGGCCAGGGCCTGGGAGGCGGAAGCGAAGCGCTCGCCGGGCTGGCGCTCCAGCAGGCGCTTGATTTGGGCCTGCAAGGCCGGTTCAGCCGTGAGGGCCGCCGGCCAGCGCCAGTCCATGGTGACCGAATCCAGTAGCCGGGCGGGCTCCTCGCCGCTGAGCAGCACCAGGGCCACCACCCCAAGGGCGTGCAGGTCCATCCAGGGCTCCGGCGGGGAGGGCTCGGGGTCTGCGACTCGAACCCGCTCGGGTGGGGCGTAGCCCGGGGTGGCGACGGCCGTGCCTGCCACCAGGCCGAAATCAAGCAACACCGGCAGCCCGTCGGTGTCGCGGCGCAACAGGTTGGCGGGGCTGAGGTCGCCGTGCACCAGCTCCTGGCTGTGCAACACGGCCAGCACCGGCAGCAGCTGGCGCAGCAGCAACAGCACCTCGCCGGCACCGAAGACCAACTGGCGCTCGGCACGGGCCTGCAGCAGCAGTTGGTAGGTACGGCCGGCCTGCCATTCGCGCACCAGCCACAAACCCTCCTGGGCCTGGATGGCCGCCCCGAGCCGGGGCACCTGGGGATGGAGCAGCCCCTGCAGCTGGCCCCAGAGCTGGCGCGCCCGAGCCGGGTCGATAGCTGGGCCCAGCAGCCGCAAGGCCATCGGCGCCTCGGCGGCTAGCTGATCGCTAGCGCGCCAGAGTTCCCCCTGGGGAGCCTCTGCCGGCGGGGCGGAGCTGAGGCGTTGCTCGAGCCGGTAGCGCTCGCCGATCAACTGACCCACCTGCACCGCCATCAGCCCACCTCCAGCGAGGGCCGCAGGGGTTGGTGTAACCCCTTGCCCGCCAGCCAATCGGCTTCATAGAGCCGAGATCGGTAGCGATCGCCGCTATCGCACAACACGGTCACGATCGTGTGACCAGGACCAAGCCGCCGGGCCGTTTCCACCGCCGCGGCCACATTGATGCCCACCGAGCCGCCCAAAAAGAGGCCCTCCTGCCACAGCAGCTGATAGATCGTCTCGAGCGCGGTCTGGTCGTCGATGCGCACGGCATCATCGATGGGAGCACCCTCCAGGTTGGCGGTAACGCGGCTGTTGCCAATCCCCTCGGTAATCGAACTTCCCTCACTGACCAGCTCACCCCGGCTGGCCCAGCTGTGTAGGGCACTGCCGTGGGGGTCGGCCAGCACGCAGCGCACGGCTGGGTTCTGCTGCTTCAAGTACAGGGCAACCCCGGCATAGGTGCCGCCGGTGCCAGTGGCCGCCACCCAGGCATCCACCGCCCCATCGGTTTGCTGCCAGATCTCCGGACCGGTGGAGTTGAAATGGGCGCGGCGGTTAGCCAGGTTGTCGAACTGGTTGGCCCACACGGCCCCGGGCGTTTCGGCGGCAATACGGCCCGAAAGCCGCACGTAGTTGCTGGGGTCGCGGTAAGGCACCGCCGGCACCGTGCGCACCTCGGCGCCGAGGCTGCGCAGCAGACCGATCTTCTCAGCCGACTGGGTGTCGGGAATCACGATCAGGGCCCGGTAGCCGCGGGCGTTGCAGAGGTGGGTGAGGCCAATGCCGGTGTTGCCAGCGGTGCCTTCCACCACCGTGCCTCCAGGCTGCAGCAGCCCCTGCTCCTCCGCCTCCAGCAGGATGCCTAGGGCGGCGCGATCCTTCACCGACCCCCCAGGATTCATGAACTCGGCCTTGCCGAGGATCTCGCAGCCCGTTTGCTCGCTCAGGGCATTGAGCCGGATCAGGGGCGTGTTGCCAACGGCGCCCACGAACCCTGAAGTGATGCCGGCCATATCCGCGTGCAATGCGTGGCGGGATCGTAGGCAAGGTCCCTAAGGTCGGACCTGAATTAGCCCCAGATTGGCGGCAGCGGCATGGGGCAAGAGCTGAAGGCGCGCTATGCGCAGGTGCGCCAACGCAGCCTCGAGCTTGTGGCTCCCCTGCAGCCCGAAGACGTCTGCCTGCAGGGCATGGCCGATGCCAGCCCGCCCAAGTGGCACCTGGGCCACACCACCTGGTTTTTTGAGCAGTTTGTGCTGCGCAGCCCCGTGTCGCCAGAGGCCTGGGGCTTTCTTTTCAACAGCTATTACGACTCAGTAGGAGCCCGCCACCCCCGGCCCCAGCGGGGCCTGCTCAGCCGGCCGGCCCTGGCCGAGGTGCTGGCCTGGCGGCAGCGGCTAGATGGGGCCCTGCTCAGCCTGCTGGAGCAGCTGGAGCCGGGCGATCCCCGGCTGGAGCTGGTGGAACTGGGGCTGCAGCACGAGCATCAGCACCAGGAGCTGCTGCTGATGGACCTGCTGGATGGCTTCAGCCGCAACCCGCTCGAGCCGGCATATGGCCCAGAGCCGGAGGCTGCTTATCAGGCGAGCGTTGCCCAAGAGCCCACCTGGCTGCAGCACGAGGGGGGGCTGGTGGAGATCGGCCATCCAGGTGGCAGCTTTCATTTCGACAACGAGGCGCCCAAGCACCGCCAATGGCTCGAACCCTTTGCGCTTAGCTCCCGTTTGGTGAGCAACGGCGAATTTGCAGCCTTCATTGCCGATGGCGGCTACAAGAGACCGGAGCTGTGGATGAGCGAGGGCTGGGCGGTGGTGCAGGCCCGGGTCTGGCGGGGACCGCGCTACTGGCGCGACGGCGACGAGGAGTTTTCACTGGCGGGGCGTCAGCCGCGGCGCCCCGAGTTGCCGGTGCGGCACCTGAGCTGGTTTGAAGCCGATGCCTACGCCCGCTGGGCGGGTGCCCGGCTGCCGGGCGAAGCCGAATGGGAGCTGCTGGCACCCCAACTTGACCAGGCCTTCGGGGTGCTCTGGCAGTGGAGCGCCAGCCCCTACCGGCCCTATCCGGGCTTCGCGCCAGCGGCCGGGGCGGTGGGGGAATACAACGGCAAGTTCATGAGTTCCCAGATGGTGCTGCGCGGCAGCTGCTTCCTCACCCCGCCTGGCCACGAACGGCTCACCTACCGCAACTTCTACCCACCGGCGAGCCGCTGGGTAGCCGCTGGTCTACGCCTAGCCCGCGATGGCGGCTGACATGCAACTGATCGACCTCCACCCCGAACCGGCCGACATGCGGCGGCTGGTGCGCGAGGGCATGGCCCAGCAACCGCGTCAGCTGCCGGCTTGGCTGCTATACGACGCCGAAGGCTCACGGCTGTTTGAGGCGATCTGCGAGCAGCCCGAATACGGGCTCACCCGCACCGAAACGGCCCTCCTGGAAGCGCGGGCGACTGAGCTGGCGGCGGCCCTGGGGGAAGGGGTGCTGGTGGAGTTTGGCGCCGGCAATGCCCGCAAGGTGGGGCCCCTGCTCGAGGCGCTGCAGCCACCGGCCTATGTAGCCCTTGACATCAGCGCCGATCATCTTCAGCAGAGCTGCGTGGCCCTGCAGGCGCGCCACCCGGCAGTGCCCGTGCTCGGCATCTGCTGCGACTACAGCGCCCTGCGGCAGCTGCCCGAGCACCCTTTACTCAGCGGCCGGCGGCGCCTGGGTTTCTATCCCGGCAGCTCAATCGGCAACTTCAGCCCCGAGGAAGCGCAGGCGCTGCTGCAGCAGCTGGGCCAACTGCTGGGCCCTGGCGCCAGGCTGCTGATCGGCATCGACCAGCCCAAAGCCGTGGCACGGTTGGAGGCCGCCTACAACGATGCCGCCGGCGTGTCGGCGGCCTTTGCCCGCAACCTGCTGATACGGCTCAACCGCGACCTGGCGGGCAGCTTCAACCCCGACGCCTTCGCCTACTCCGCCCGGTGGCAACCCGAGCACAGCCGCATCGCCATGGCCCTGGTGAGCCGCGAAGCGCAAACCGTGCAGCTGGCGGGGGAGGCCTGGAGCTTTGCGGTGGGCGAGCCGCTGATCACTGAGTACAGCGTCAAGTACGACCCGGTGGCCTTCCTCGCCCTCGCCGCCCGCGCCGGCTGGCGGGGCGCTGGCCGTTGGAGCGATCCAGTCGACGACCTTTCGCTGCACCTGCTGGTGACGGCAGACTCCTGACATCAGGCAGGAGAACCATGGGTCGCGAAGAGCAACGGGCCACCATGCGCCAGGTGCGCGAGGGTCTGATCGCCGAACTGGAGGAGCTGTATCGGGGCGCCTTTGATCGCATCGGCAGCCAGGACCTAGGCGAGGGGGCAATCGCCCGACTCACCCAGCTGCTGCTGCGCTCCCGCGAAGCGGCGATCACACCGCTCCAGCAAGAGATCGAGGCGCCGTTGATCACCACGCCGGCCGGGCAGCCCGCCCCGTGAGCTGGCTCGACGAGCTGGAGGCGCAGCTGGATCAGCAACTTGCGGCCTTTCTCGCCGCCAACCCCAGCCAGGAAGCCCTGCTTGGCGAGCAGGAAGCGCGGGATCGCCAGGCCCGGCTGGTGGGGCAGCGGCGCCAGTTGCAAAGGCAGGCGGAACAGGAGCGCCAGGCCCTGCTGCAATTGGCCGCTGAAATCCGCTGCTGGCAGGAACGGCTTGCCAAGGCCCGCGCCGCCGGCGCCACAGCCCTGGCCGAGCGAGCTGAAGCCCACCAACTGGGCCTGATGGAACAGGGCCGGCTGCGCTGGCAACGCCTCGGGGAACTGGGGGTGAGCTTCGCGGCCGTGGAGCGCGATCTGCGCGAACTGGAGAGCCGTCCCCGCCCGCCAAAGGCCTCCAGCCTGGAGCAGGACTGGGCCAGCTTCGAGGCCGAACAGGCTCTAGAGCAGCTGCGCCGGCGTCAGGGCTGAAAACAAAGGCAGAGCTCCGCCGGTCGACGTGTCCCAAGCCCAAGCCCTGCTGTATTCCGTACAGGCTGTACAGAATCCTGGAGAGCCCACAATCACAGCCGCTTACGCCCAGCCCAACCACCTGCCGCCATGGGTTTTCTGTTGTCCAAACTGCTGCCGTTGCTGCTCTACCCGCTGGGTCTAGGGCTGCTGCTGCAACTCCTGGGCCTGGCTGCGGCGGCCAAAAGCAGTGAGCAAGGCAGTCGCCGGCGACGTCAGGCCAGCCTCTGGCTGAGTGGAACGGGGGTGGGACTGATCTGGCTGTGTGCCATGCCGCTCAGCAGCCGCCAGCTGATCTGGGGCCTGGAGGATCGGGCGGCGGCGCTCACCCCGCAGCAGCTGCCCCGTGCCGACGCTGTGGTGGTGCTGGGCGGCGGCTTGCGGCCGGCCCTGCCACCCCGCCAGGGTGTCGAAGTGGCGGAAGGGGGCGACCGGCTGCTGCGCGGCCTGCAACTGGTGCGCAGGGGCCTGGCTCCCCTGCTGGTGACCAGCGGCGGACGGGTGAGCTTCACGGGCCATGATCCCGCCCCACCTGAAGCGCTCTGGGCCAGGGATCTGGCCCAGGAGCTAGGGCTGCCAGCCGATCGGATCCTGATCAACCCCGGCTCCCGCACCACCGCCGAGGAGGCTCGCGATATCGGTGCCTTGGGCCAGCGGCGGGGCTGGAGCCGGGTTCTGCTGGTCACCAGTGCCTTTCACATGCCCCGCTCACTGGCCACCTTCCAACAGCGCAGCGGCCTGACGGTGGTGCCGGTCGCCTGCGACTACCAGCTGCCGGATCGTGCCCACTACGGCAAACCCACCTTGGGCAACACGCTCAAGAGTTTGTTGCCCGATGCCGAAGCTCTCTACCTGAGCACCTTGGCCCTGAAGGAGCACTTGGGGCTGGCGATCTATCGGCTACGGGGCTGGAGTTGATCGAGCTGGCTTGTGGTCCAGCCTGTTGACCTTCAAGCCTTTTGGCGTTCAAGCCTTGGGCGCCGGGGGCACCAGGCTGACACCATCGGGTGGCGGAGTGGGGTCGGGATCGGCGATCAGCATGTGCTGCAGCACGATCTCGGGACGTTCACTGTCCCGCCAACGAATTCGGTAGGCGGGCATCTTGGTGCCACGGCTGGTGGTCTGCTCCACCGGCTCCATCACCCAGCCCCGGCGCGAGCGACCCTGGGGGTTGCGCTTCACCACAGCATCCGCGTGTTTGAAGCGAAAACCAACGCGCTCGCCACTCATGGAATCGCTGACCCCGGATGGGGGAGATTGCCTACTAGAGGGATTATCCCATTGCGCCAGGCCCAACCTCCTGACGGGCCTCCGGACGTAAGAGGGGGAAGGCGATCACATCACGGATCGAGGGGCTGTCGGTGAGCAGCATCACCAGTCGATCAATGCCAATTCCCAGGCCGCCGGTGGGGGGCATACCCACCTCCAGTGCTTGGATGAAGTCCTCGTCAACGCCTTGGGCCTCGTCGTCGCCGGCAGCACGGCGCTCCTGCTGGGCCTCAAGCCGCTGGCGCTGGTCCACCGGATCAATCAACTCGCTGAAGGCGTTGGCGGTTTCACGGCCCACGATGAACAGCTCAAACCGCTCCACCATGCCGGGCTTACTGCGATGGGCCCGGGCCAGGGGTGAGTTCTCCACCGGGTAATCGACCACGAAAGTGGGCTGGATCAGCTCAGCCTCGACCCGCTGCTCGAAGGCCTCCACCAACAACCGGCCGACGGAATCGGCCAGGGCTGGCACCTCCAGCCCCTGGGCTCCCATGGCTGCAGCCGCTGCCTCTCGGCTATCAAAAGAATTGAAATCAAGGCCAGTGGCGGCTTGCACCAACTCGTGCATGGTGGCCCGCCGCCAAGGGGGCGCCAGGTCGATGTCGGTGCCCTGATAGCTGATCTGGGTGCTACCGCACACCTGTTGGCACACGTGGGCAATCAGCTGCTCAGTGAGCGCCATCATGTCGGTGTAGTCGGCATAAGCCTGGTAGATCTCCACCGAGGTGAACTCGGGGTTGTGGCGGGTACTGATCCCCTCGTTGCGAAAGATGCGCCCCAGCTCGTAGACCCGCTCAAAGCCGCCCACTACCAGCCGCTTGAGGTGTAGCTCGGTGGCGATGCGCAGGGTGAGGGGTAGATCGAGGGCGTTGTGGTGCGTCTCAAACGGGCGGGCATCAGCACCACCGGGCACGCTCTGCAGCACCGGCGTTTCGATCTCCAAAAAGTCGCGCTCATCGAGCCAACGACGCATGGAGCTCACCGCCACGGCCCGGCGCCGGAAGGTTTCGCGGGTGTGGGGCGACACGATCAGATCCAAGTAGCGCTGGCGGTAGCGCTTCTCCACATCCGCCAGGCCGTGCCACTTATCGGGCAGGGGCTGGAGGCTCTTGCAGAGCATGGTCCAGCCCTTCACCTTCACCGAAAGCTCACCGCGATCGGTGCGGCGCAGGCTGCCCTGCACGCCGATCAGGTCGCCGGCATCCACCAAGGAGGTGAGGTGGGCGAAAGCCTCGGGATCCTCCGGCATGGACGCCTCGAGGGTGGCCTTCTCAATAAACAGCTGAATCGGACCGGTTTCATCAGCCAGGGTGAAGAAGGCGAGCTTGCCCATCACGCGGCGAGTCATCACCCGGCCTGCCACGGCCACTTCCAGTTGCCGCTCCTCTCCGTTGGCTAGGTCGGCATGGTCCTGCTGCAAAGCAGCCGTGCGGTGGCTGGGCTCAAAGCGCAGGGCGTAGGGACCCTGGCCGAGGGCGGCTAGGGCGGCGGCTTTCTCCAGACGGGTCTCGCGCAGATCCGACAAGGCAGACAGGGGGCTGAATCGGCCCATCCTGCAGGAGCGCTAGCCGTTAGCAGCCAGGCTTGCTTCAGCCATCCGCTGGGAGGCGTAGCCAGTGCCGCGCACCGTGAGGATCAGCTCCGGATTGCGGGGGTCGGGCTCGAGTTTGCCGCGCAGGCGAGCTACGTACACGTCCACCACCCGCAAGTCGGCGGCGCGGCGGGGGGGATAGCCCCAAAGCTGCTCAAGGATTTCGGCCCGGGGCACGACCCGACCCGGTTCTCGGAACAGCAGCTCAAGCAGGCTGAATTCGGTATAGGTAAGCCCGATGCGCTCGCTATCGCGGGTCACCTGGCGGCGGTTGGTGTCCACCACCAGATCACCCACCCGCAGCAGACCGCTGCCGCTGGGCACCTCGCGAGGCTCGGCAGAAGCTGAACCGCGGCCAACCCGTCGCAAAATTGTGGCGATCCGGGCTTCGAGCTCCTTGGGGCTGAAGGGCTTGGGCAGATAGTCGTCAGCCCCGAGGTCTAGGCCCGACACCCGCTCGGCGATCGCATCAAGGGCCGAAAGGAAAATGATGGGAACGCAGGATTCAGCCCGTAGCCGGCGGCAAACCGCAAAGCCGTCCAGCTTGGGCAGCATCACATCGAGCACGACGAGATCGGGCTGCTCTTGGTGAAACAGGCTGAGGGCTTCCTCGCCGTCTTCAGCGCAGATCACCCTGTAGCCAGCCAGCTGCAAGCGCATCACCAGCACCCGGCGCACGGCGGCTTCGTCGTCTACCACCATCACGGTGGCTTTGGGCTCGACCGGGGCAGGCCCCAGGGAATCGGAGAAGGCGTCTGAAATGGGCCTGTCCTCCGAAGGCATGGGCGGTGCGCCGGGATGAAGAATCGCAACCATAACGCTCGATGCTCCCTTGGGTCACCCCCAACGGGCCCGGGAGTAGCGGTTCCACTCGTCAGCCGCAGCAGTCAAGGCCGCATCACTGGCCACCTGGCCGAGCATGGCGCGCTGCAGCTGGGTATACACAATCGCCTGCAGTCGTTTCACCCCCGGGCTCGCCGGCACCAGCACCCTGGCCTGGCGAAGAGCCTGGGCCGACAGCAACCGGGCCCCCTGCACCAGAGCCTCCTGCGCCCCAGCCCCAGAAACAGGGGCAGGAGGAGTCGCCAGGCTTGCCTCCAGCTGCTGCAGGGCTTGGCGGTTGGAGGGCAGCACCCGCGCCTGCTCGGCGAAGGCCAGCTGGTTGGGGCCATTGGTGAGAAATAGGGCGAAGCGGGCCGCCTCGGCCGCCAGGACGCTCTGCTTGGGCACCACCAGATTCATCACCGCCACGTTGGCCTCAGCGCTGGCACCCGTGAGCGGCGCAAAGGGCGCCGTAACCGCTGCAACGCCAGGAGCATTGGTCTGCAGGTTGCGCAGGAAGTCGGGGCCCGTGGCCACCTGGGCCAGGTCGCCCGATTGGTAGAGCTCGATGGCTCTGCGGTAGCCCTGGCTCACCACCTCCCGTGGCAAAAGGCCGCGGCGGTAGAGGTCACTCCAGAAGGCAAAGGCCCGCCGCCCCGCGGGGCTATTGAAGGCCGCCCGTTGCTCCCCATCTAGCAACTTCACCCCCATCTGCACCAGGGTCTCGAGCAGCTCGGCGGAGTCGTCGGGCACCACTGTGACAAACAAGGCGTAGCGGCCCGTGCGGCGGCGCACGGCCTCGGCAAAGGCCGGCACCTGGTCCCAGGAAGCCGGTGGGGCGCTGTAGCCGGCCCGCTCAAGCAGCCGGCGGTTGGCCATGGTTATCCGCGCGGTCAAATACCAAGGAATGGCAAATTGCTGGCCCCCCTGCCCCTGGCGGCCTGCCTCCCAGATCGCTGGCAAATAGGCATCAGCAGCCCCCGCCGGCAGCACATCACTTAGATCAAGCAGCCCCCCCTTGCTGGCCAGGTTTGCCGCGAAAGGGGGGTTGAGATTCACCAGGTCCGGGGCGGTGCGGGCAAACACAGCCGCCAGCAACTTGCGCTCTACCGAGCTCCAAGGCACGTCGGTCCAGCGCACCTGCAGCCCGGGGTTCTGGCCCTCCCAGGCTGCGATCAGCTCCCGCAAATAGTCGTTGAACTTGGGGGCCAGGTCCAGGGTCCAGAAATTCAGCACCTGGGCCGCCGCGGAATCAGTCCCCGGACCAGTCCTGCCACAACTGCCCAGGCCCGCTGCCAGCAGGGCAGCAGCGGAGCCGCCGCCAAGAAGCTCAAGGAAACGCCGCCGGGTCTGGATCAATGCCATCTACTCAGCCTCGCCCGCCCTGGATCTGCTGGCGCCAGAGCAGCAGCTGCAGGGAGCAAAGCAGCGGTGCCAGCAGGGCCGTGAGCAGGGTTTGGGCCAGCCAGGTGTGCAATGCGGGCTCAAGGGGCCAGGGGCCCAGCAACCGGCTCTGCAAAATCAGGCTGCCGCCAAGCAGGGCCGCACCCAACAGGGCCAGCAGGCCAAGACTGAAGCTGCGCTCGATCGGCGGCCCCTGGCGGCCCAGCCGACCCCACCACCAGCCCAGCAGGGCCAGGGCAGGAATCTGCGTAATAGACCCGGGGTGCAAAGCATCAAGCAGCAGTCCCAGCCCGGCCCCAGCCAGGGCGCCGGAGAGGGGTCCATCGGCCAGGGCCCAGGGCAGCAGCCAAAGCACGGACCAAGCCGGGGGAATGCCCGCCAGCTTCAGGGGCCCGGGCGCAGCAAGCACCAGCCAGGGCACTACTAAAGCCGTAGCCACACACCAACCGTGGCGGGCCAGCCGACTCATGGCAGCCGCACCTGCACCCAGTCGACCGCCTCAAGCGGAGAACTCAGCTGCACCACGGCCTCGGTCGCCGGTACGGCCCGGTCGTCGACCGACTCGATCACACCCACCGTGAGGTTGGGAGGCACCAGGGTGCTGGCGGGCGAGGTGACGACCACATCCCCCGGGCGCACGCCTGGATCCTTCTCCAGAAAGCGCAGCAAGGGGCGGCTGGTGCCAATGCCCGTGAGCAAACCATGGCGCCGAACCCGTCCCACCCAGACGCCAACCCGGCTGCCGGGATCGGTGAGCAGGGTGACGCTGGCAGTAGTGGGAGTAACGCCGGCAATCCTGCCAATCAGCCCCCCCGGCGCCGTCACCGCCATGCCGGGCCGTAGGCCCTGCAACTCGCCGCGGCCAATCACGAGCTGCTGCCACCAGCCCCCTGTCTGGCGCGAGATCACCGCTGCCGCCAATTCGCGGCCCCCCTGACCCTGCAGCTGCAGCAAGCTGCGCAGCCGCCGGTTGTCGGCATCCAGCTGGCGCAAGCGGGTTTGATCGTTGAGAGCCTGGCCGCTACGCACCCACTCACCCTGGGCACTACCGGGCCAGAAAGGCCGGCTCAACAGGGCGTAAGCATCGGTAAAACCCACTCCTTTACTGAGCCGCACTGCCAGCAGGGCCAGCACCAGCAAGGCCCAGGGCCAGGCCTGAACTACAGGGCCCAGGGCGGGAAGGCGAAGCCTGCGGCCGGCCTGCATCGGGATCAGGCGTGCTGACGCACGAAGTCAGGGGTGTCGAGCACGCGCTGCAGCCGCTTGTAGTCCTCAAGCACCATGCCGCAGCCGTTCACCACGCAGAGCAGCGGTTCTTCTGCCACATGGGTAAGGATGCCGGTCTCGTGGCTGATCAGGTCGGTAATGCCGCGCACCTGGGCACCACCACCGGCAAGCATGATGCCGCGATCGACGATATCGGCGGCTAGCTCAGGCGGCGTGCGCTCCAATGTGCGCTTAACGGCTTCCACGATCACGTTGAGGGGTTCGGCCATGGCCTCGCGAATATCGCCAGCGCGAATGTTGATTGTGCGGGGCAGACCGGAGAGCAGGTGCAGGCCGCGCACATCCATGGAGGTGTTGTCGTGGGCATCGTCAGGGAAGGCGGAGCCGATGCGGATCTTGATGTCCTCAGCGGTGCGCTCGCCTACTACCAGGTTGTGCACCTTCTTGAGATAGACGCCGATGGCGTCACTGAGTTCGTCGCCAGCCACCCGCACCGACTCGCTCAGCACGGTGCCACCCAGGCTGAGCACCGCCACTTCAGTGGTGCCGCCTCCGATATCAACAATCATGGTGCCAACCGCCTCGGTGACGGGCAGACCGGCGCCGATGGCGGCCGCCACCGGCTCATCGATTAGGTGCACCTCACGGGCGCCAGCCAGGCCGGCTTCCCGCACAGCACGGCGCTCCACACCTGTAACTCCACTGGGGATGCCGATCACCAACCGGGGCGCCACGATGCCGCGGCCTTCATTGGCCTTGCGAATGAAGGTTTTGATCATCTGCTCAGCGGCGTCGAAGTCGGCGATCACGCCGTCACGCAGGGGCCGCACGGCGCGAATGTTGCCGGGGGTACGGCCCAGCATCATCTTGGCCTCATCGCCCACGGCCAGGGGCACGCCCCGCTCCAGATCCATGGCCACCACAGAGGGCTCCTGGAGCACGATGCCTTTGCCCGACACGAAGATGAGGGTGTTGGCGGTGCCCAGATCAATGCCGATATCGCGCGAAAACTGGAAACGACGGAAAAACACGGACGCCCGGCCTGCAAGGGCCGAATCATACGAGGGTGTTACAGACGGCTCTAACGGTGGAACTGATGAAAGGTGGCAGCCGAACCGGGTGCCGCATCATTGATCCATCAGCAACAGGAGACATCAACCATGGGCGTGAATTCCATCACCCTTGTCGGCCGGGCCGGCCGCGACCCCGAAGTCCGCTATTTCGAATCAGGCAGTGTGGTCGCCAACCTCACCCTCGCCGTCAACCGCCGCAGCCGTGACGACGAGCCCGACTGGTTCAACCTCGAAATCTGGGGCAAACAAGCCCAGGTAGCCGCCGACTATGTCCGCAAAGGGGCCCTGGTGGGCATCATCGGCAGCTTCAAGCTTGACCGCTGGACCGACCGGGCCAGCGGTGAGGAGCGCACCAAGCCCGTGATCCGGGTAGACCGGCTGGAATTGCTCGGCTCCAAGCGCGACGCTGAAGGTGGCGGTGGCATGGGGGCAGGCTTCGGTGGTGGCTCTCCAAGCGAGGAGGAAGTGCCCTTCTAAGCCGGGTCTGGATCAGTGGGAATCGCGGCGCTTCTTCCAGATGCGCAGCCCCAGCCAGACGGCGCCGGCGGCCAAGGCCAGCACCAGCACGAGCTTCACAGCCTTGGCCACCGGCTCTATCCAGTGCTCCACATTTGCGTAGCCCTCACCCAGTGCCAGGCCCGCCAAGGTGAGAAGCAGGGTCCAGATAAGGCTGCCGGCTGTGGTCCAAAGCAGGAAAGGCGCTATGGGCATCATCTCGATGCCCGCGGGCACCGAAATCAAGGTGCGGATGCCAGGCACCAGCCGGCCCCAAAAAACCAAAGCGGTGCCGTATTTGGCAAACCAATCGCGGCTGCGATGCAGCTCCATAGGGCTGATGCCAATCCAGCGGCCGTGGCGAGCCAGCCATTGCTCCAGGCGCTGCTCGTTGATCAGACGACCGATGCCATACCAAGGCAAAGCCCCCAGCACCGTGCCGAGCAGCCCCGCCACTACTACTGGCAGCAGGGCCAATTGGCCCTGCTGCACATAAAAGCCCCCGAGGGGCATGATCAATTCGGAGGGGATCGGCGGGAAGAGATTCTCAAGGAACATCGCCGCAAAGATCGCTCCATAGCCAAGCCAGGGATTGGCCTCCACTGCCGCACCAATCAGCTGAGGCAGCTGTTGCACCAGTTCGCCAATCCCCATCGGGCTCTTCTCAGTAGCGGTAGTGATCGAGCTTGTAGGGCCCGGCTACCGGCACGTTGATGTAATCAGCCTGCTCCTGAGAGAGCTCAGTGAGCTTGGCGCCGATCTTGTCGAGATGGAAGCGGGCCACCATCTCATCGAGGTGCTTAGGCAGCACATACACCTGCTTGGCGTACTGGTCGCCCTTGGTGAACAGCTCAATTTGAGCCAGCACCTGGTTGGTGAAGGAGGCGCTCATCACAAAACTGGGATGGCCGGTAGCGCAACCCAAATTCACCAAACGGCCTTCAGCCAGCAGGATGATTTTGTTGCCGCTGGGCAGCACAATGTGATCAACCTGAGGCTTGATGTTGTCCCAGGTGTACTGCTTGAGGGATGCCACATCAATCTCATTATCGAAGTGACCGATGTTGCAGACGATCGCCTGATCCTTCATCTGAATCAGGTGCTCGTGGCGGATCACCTTAAAGTTGCCAGTGGCAGTCACGAAGATGTCCACGTCGCCCACCACGTCGTCAAGACGCACGACGCGATAGCCCTCCATCGCGGCCTGCAGGGCGCAGATGGGATCAACTTCGGCGATCATCACGGTGGCGCCAAGACCGCGCAGCGACTGAGCTGAGCCCTTACCCACATCGCCGTAGCCAAGCACCAGGGCAACCTTGCCGGCCACCATCACATCAGTGGCGCGCTTGATGCTGTCAACCAGGGATTCGCGGCAACCATAAAGGTTGTCAAACTTGCTCTTGGTGACCGAATCGTTGACGTTGATCGCCGGGAAGGGCAGCTCGCCACTCTTCTGCATTTGATAGAGGCGGGCCACACCGGTGGTGGTTTCCTCGGTAACGCCCTGAATTTCGGCGTATATGCGGGAGTAGAAGCCAGGCTGGGCGGCCAGCTTTTGGCGAATGCTGTTGAAGAGGGCGGTTTCCTCTTCGTTGGAGGGGTTATCTAGAACTGAAGGATCGCTCTCAGCCTTCGTACCCAATACCACGAGTCCAGTGGCATCGCCACCGTCGTCGAGGATCATGTTAGGTGTGCCACCATCGCCCCACTCAAGGATGCGGTGGGTGAAGGCCCAATACTCATCAAGGGTTTCGCCCTTGTAGGCAAACACCGGCACATTGGCCGCTGCAATCGCGGCGGCAGCGTGATCCTGGGTTGAGAAGATGTTGCAGCTGGCCCAGCGCACTTCGGCGCCGAGAGCCACCAAAGTTTCAATCAGAACCGCAGTCTGAATCGTCATATGCAGGGAACCTGCAATGCGGGCGCCCTTGAGGGGCTGCTCAGCGCCAAACCTGGAGCGCAGGGCCATCAGGCCAGGCATCTCTGTTTCGGCAATTGCAATCTCCTTGCGGCCAAAATCGGCCAGACCGAGATCGGCAATCACGTAGGTATTAGTGCTTTGCAGCACGGGCGCGGAAGCCGTTGAGGCGGGTGAAGCCACCATGGGTTTTGTTTGGGGTACTGCTCGCTCCCGGCTGGGAGGGCGTGGTTTTGAAATATCTGCGGAGACGCCGAGGCTTCGGGCTCGCTGAAAATGCAATCTACAAGGAGCACCTCAACTCTCGTGATGCAAGCCCCGTGATGCAAGCCCTGAGTGATGCCGCCACCACCCAGGCCTTCGGGCGGCAACTGGCGCTGCGTCTACCCGCTGGCAGCATCCTGTTGCTGGCAGGTGACCTGGGGGCCGGCAAAACCTGCCTGGTACAGGGCCTGGCCGCCGGCCTCGGCATTGAAGAACCAATCACCAGCCCCACCTTCGCCCTCGCCCAGCACTACCCGCTGCCGAAGGGCGGCGGGCTGGTGCACCTCGATCTCTACCGGCTGGAGCTGCCCGCCGCCGCCGACGAACTATTTGCCCAGGAGGAGGAGGAAGCCCGAGCCCTAGGCGCCCTGCTGGCAGTGGAGTGGCCCGAGCGACTCAGCAGCGCACCGGCCGGCTGCTGGCAAATCCAGCTCAGCTTGAGCGACCCCTTCAACCCAGAAGCTGGACGCCTGATCGAGGTGCGTTCGCCGAGCTGAACGACCGGCCGGGGCAGCTTGCTGTTTTATTTGGCTAGCTAAGTCTTGGCTTAGCTAGCTGCCGCGAATGAAGTGCCCGCCCCCAGCAGCGCAGCAATGATCTGGGCGTTGGCCGCCGGGAAGGGATATTCGCCCAGCTGCTCAGGCCGCACCCAGCGCACCTGCTGGGAGGCCAGCGGCTGGGGCTCGCCGCTCAACCAGGTGCAGAGATGCACCACAAAGCACAACTTCTTATGGCTGTAGGCGTGCTCCACCACGATCAGCTCCTCGCCCACCTCCACCTCAATCGCCAACTCCTCCTCCAACTCACGGCGGATCGTTTCATCGATCAGCTCACCCGGCTCCTGCTTGCCGCCGGGGAATTCCCACAACCCCCCCAGCAAACCCTCATTGAGCCGCTGATCGATCAGCACCTCACCGGCGCCGTTGCGCACCACCCCCACGCCGATCACCTGGATCGGCAACTCGCTGGGGGCATCCATCACTACGCACGAGCGACTTCGGCGGCAGCGTAGACAGCGCCCGGTGAACTTTTATAGCTTGCCCAATTGAGCCTGAATAAGTTGGAGCCATGAGCTACCTGCCGACAGACGCCTCCGACTTCGCCAGCAAAGCCATCGACGGCTTTGTAGCTGCCCATCCCCGCCACGTTCAGCGCACCGATGGCGGCGTGATCCGCTTAGCACCGATCCCCGCAGGCCAGGTGGGTGTCGTCGTGGGCGGCGGCTCCGGCCACTATCCAGCCTTTGCCGGTCTGGTGGGCCGGGGCCTGGCCGCCGGCGCCGTTTGCGGCAACATTTTTGCCTCGCCCTCGGCAGGTCAGGTGCTGCGGGTGGGATCGGCCGTGGAACGGGGAGCGGGCCTGCTGCTGAGCTTCGGCAACTATGCAGGAGACGTGTTGCACTTCACGCTCGGAGCCGAAAGGCTGCGCCGCCAGGGAATCGACGTGCGCATCGTGACGGTCACTGACGACATCGCCAGCGCCCCCATCGACCAACCGGAACTGCGGCGTGGCATTGCCGGTGGCTTGGTTGTGTACAAGGTGGCAGGTGCCGCCGCCGAAGCCGGACTGCCCCTCGACGAGGTGGAGCGGCTGGCCCGCAAAGCCAATGGGCGCACCCGCAGCCTGGGGGTGGCCTTCAGTGGCTGCACCCTGCCGGGAGCCAGCCAGCCGTTATTTGAAGTGCCCAGCGGCCGCATGGCCATTGGCATGGGGCTGCACGGCGAACCGGGCCTGTCGGAAGGGCCCCTCACCGATCCCAACAGCCTGGCGGCCCTACTCGTGGAACGGCTGCTGACGGAACGGCCGGCGGATGTGCCCGAGGACCAGCAACGGCTGGTGGTGCTGCTGAACGGGCTGGGCAGCTTCAAATACGAGGAGCTGTTTGTGCTCTTCGGGGCCGTGAACCAGGAGCTCCTGGCCAGGGGGGTGGTACTGGCCGACTGTGAGTGCGGCGAGCTGGTCACCAGCCTGGATATGGCCGGGGTGTCCCTCAGCCTCTGCTGGTTGGATGCGGAGCTGGAAGGCTTCTGGAGCGCCCCCGCCGACAGCGCTGCCTACCGCCGCGGCGCCCTTACCCCACTCCCCCAGGCCCAAAACGCCCTACTGGGCCGCTTCGAGGCTGTGGAAAAGGCCTTGGAGCAGCGGGTTGAGGAGCTCGGGGCTCTCGATGCCGTGGCCGGCGATGGTGACCATGGCCTCGGAATGCTGCGGGGCATTCGGGGCGCCCGGCAGAGCGCCATCCGCGCCTGCACCCGGGGCTGCAGCACCGGGGAAGTGCTGATGGAGGCTGGAGAAGCCTGGTCTGACCACGGCGGGGGCACCTCTGGAGCCCTCTGGGGTGGAGCCCTGCTGGCTGCCGGCAACTCGATAGCTCAAGCCAGTGAACTTGGAACTACAGAGATTGCAGCAGCTTTCGACGCCGCCCTGCAGGCCGTGGTCGGCCTCGGCAAGGCGGCTCCCGGCGACAAAACCATGGTGGATGCCCTCCAGCCCTACTGCCAAAAGCTGCACTCGGAGCTGCAAGCCGGAGTGCCCCTTGATCAAGCCCTGCACATCGCCGCGGAAACCTGCCTACTGGCAGCAAAAGCAACCGCAGAAATGCTGCCAAAACTGGGGCGAGCACGCCCCCATGGCAGTCGCAGCCTGGGACATCCGGACCCTGGTGCCATGTCGCTGGCCTACTGCTTGATCGCAGCAACCCAGGATCAACCTGCTACGTAGGCCTCTACGGCATCGCTGATGCGGCGCAGGCCGGCCAGGCCGTCACGCTCCAGGTTGCGCACCCGATCGCGGCTGATCCCGAGAATGCGGCCGATACCGGTGAGACTCATCGGCTCGCCACCCTCAGGGTTGTCAGCGCAGGGGATGCCATAACGCATCTTCAGCACCCGCCCCTGCAGCTCCGGCAGTTGCTCCAGCAGCGCTCGCAGGTCGCCCTTTAGGCACTCGCCATCCACCCGCTCCTCCGGCAGCTCCGCATCTCCTGCCAGCAGGTCCAGCAGTTCGGTGTCATCACCGTCGCCCACCTTCGTCTCCAAGCTCACCGGTTGGCGCGCACGGCACAGCAGATCCTTCACCTCTTCTTCTGGCAGTTCCACCGCTTCGGCAAGCTCCGTCACCGTCGGCGTGCGCCCCAGCAGCTGGCTCAGTTCACGCTGACCCTTCTTCAGCTTGTTCAGCGTTTCGGTGATGTGGATTGGCAGCCTGATCGTCCGGCTCTTCTCAGCGATTGCCCGCGTGATCCCCTGCCGAATCCACCAATACGCATACGTTGAAAATTTGTAGCCACGCGTTGGGTCGAACTTCTCAACGCCGCGCACCAGCCCGATCGTGCCCTCCTGGATCAGGTCCAGCAGCTCCATATTCCGCCGCGTGTACTTCTTGGCCACACTCACCACCAGCCGCAAATTCGCAGCCACCATCCGCTCCTTGGCACGCCGGCCCGCCTGCAAGCGCTTCTTAAGCAATGGCGCGCTCAGACCAGCAGCCTGGGCCAACTCCGCCTGGCTTGGCTTGTTGCCCAGTCGCACCTCCAGCTCCAGCTCCAGCTCCTCTAAACCCACCAGCTCCTGCACCTGGCGACCCAGCGTGATCTCCTGCTCATGGGACAGCAGCGGCACTCGCCCGATGTCCCGAAGGTAGCTGCGCACTAGGTCGCCGTCCGCCGCGGGCATGGAGCGGGCAGCCTTGTCGGGAGCAGCTGCGGTGGGTGCAGTAGCGATGGCGACGACCACGGCGTTGGGGCTTTGAAGATGTGTAAAGCCTAACCTGAAGAAGTGTTAACTCCTCTCAGAAACCCCAAAACTGCTACTGCGACTTAAGCCACTCCCAGCAGCGACCTAGCCAGGCGCGGCGCGTTGCAGCAGCCAAGAGGCGGTTTGCAGGTAGATGAACACCCCAGCGACGTCTGTAGCGGTGGCAATAAAAGGCGCGGACATCAAGGCCGGATCCAGGCCCAGACGGTCAAACAGCAGCGGCAGGGCCGCGCCGGCCGTTGCAGCGAGGGTGGTGATCGCCACCAGGCTCAGGCCGGCGGCCATAGCCACTAACCAGCTGCCTGCCACGTAGGCGGCCCACGGCACCACCGCCAGCACCATCAACAAGCCCAGCAGGGCGCCGGCCACAGATTCACGCCAGATCGCCCGCCAGGCGCCCATCGCCTGAATGCGCTGGGTGCTCAGGCCCCGAATTACAACGGTGGAGCTCTGGGCTCCCACATTGCCGCCGGTGCCGATCAGCAGCGGAATAAAGGCGGCGAGCACCACCACCTGCTTGAGCACCAACTCCTGGGAGGCGATCACCGCCGAGGTGCCGCTGTTGGCCACCAACAGCACCAGCAGCCACACCACCCGGCGCCGCGCCACGGTGAACAAGTTGCTCTGGAAGTAGTCGTCTTCATCGCCAGCCTGCACGGCGCCGGCGGCGTAGAGGTCGCGGGTGGCCTCCTGCTCAATCACGTCGATGACGTCGTCCACGGTGACGATCCCCACCAACCGCTGCTCCCGGTCCACCACCGGCACGGCCAGGAAGTCGTAGCGCTGGATAGCGCGCGCCACCTCCTCCTGGTCGGTGTCGGTGCCAACGCTCACCACATCGCGGGTCATCACATCGCCGATGCGGGCCTCGGGGTCGGCCGTAACCAGATCCCGAAGCGACAGGATGCCGGTGAGGTGGCGCGAGCCATCGGTGACATAGAGGGAATAGATGGTTTCTGTGTCGCGGGCACGGCGGCGCACGATCGCCAGGGCCTGGGCGGCGCTGTGAAACTCCTTGAGGTCGACGAATTCGGTGGTCATCAGCCGGCCCGCCGTCTCCGCCTCGTAGCCGAGTAGTTGGGCCGTGACCCGCCGCTCCGCCGGGCTGAGTTCGGCAAGCAGGCGCCTCACCACCTTGGCGGGCAACTCATCAAAAAGCCGCACCCGATCGTCGGGTGACATTTCCTCCACCAGCTCCAGCACCTCGCCGGAGCGCAGCCGCTCCAGCAGGGTCTGCTGCACTGACGCATCGAGGTATTCGTAGACCTCAATTGCCTCGTCCTTGGGCAGCAGCCGAAAGGCCAGGGCCTGCAGGGTGCGCGGCAGGCTACCGATCGCTTCAGCGGCGTCCACCTCCTGCACGGGGCCGAGCAGCAACTTGGCGCCGTCGTAGTTACCTGCCTCAAGCAGGCTTTCCAGCTGTTGGGCGACCACCTCGGCCACCTGGATACCGTTGGCTTCGCCCATTGGCCCCGCGACGCCGCAATGCTGAGTTTATGGGTCGCGGCTGCCCTCGGCTCGCTATCGTCCGGCCACCTGATGACAACCGCACCAATGTCTATCTCCGTGACCAATGTGGCCGTGCGCGATGCCAAAGGCGACGAGCGCAATTTGGGCGACTGGGCCGGCAAGGTGCTGCTGATCGTGAACGTGGCCAGCCGCTGCGGATTCACCCGCCAATACGCAGGCCTGCAGGCCCTCCAGGGGAGCTACGGCCCCCAGGGCCTGGCCGTGCTCGGCTTCCCCTGCAACGATTTCGGCGCCCAGGAGCCCGGCACGCTGCCAGAGATCCAGCAGTTCTGCTCCTCCACCTACGGCGCCGACTTTGAGTTGCTCGACAAAGTGGTGATGGCCGAAGAGCCCTACGCCACCCTCATCCAGAGCGAGCCCGCTGGCCCCGTGGACTGGAACTTCGAGAAGTTTCTGGTGGGCAAAGACGGCACCGTGTTGGGCCGCTACAAGAGCAATGTGGAGCCCGATTCAGCTGAATTAAAGGGCGCCATCGAAGCTGCCCTAGCCGCCTAACCGGCGGATCGTTGGTCTGTTGGCTCTCATTGAGTTTGTACATCTGTACAAACTCAATGAGATACCAATATCGAGTGTGCCCTCAAGCAACTCACTCAACCAGCAGCCAACCAGCCGCGGCGATCTGCGGCCTGCACTTGAAGCCAGCGCTGGCCGGAGCTGCCCCGCCAGCTGCGCAGCACTCGCATGGGCTCGCCGGGTCCCAGCTGCTGCAGGGCAGGGGCGCGCTGCTCCGGTGCTGCCCGCAACGCCACGGCCTGGGTGGATAGCAAGGGATCTCCGGCACAACGCCGGCGCACCTCAAGCGGCCTCCTATCAGCCCCTCCGGCAGGCAAGCCCACGGGGGTGATCAGCGCGAAACCAAGCAGGGCTGCCCAGCGCCAAGCTGCAGACGACTGCATCATGCGGGTGTCCGCCATCAAATATCGAGCTGGGCTAGATCGAGGGTGGCGCTATGGGCCTCGATAAACTCCCGGCGCGGGGCCACTTTGTCGCCCATCAGAATTGTGAAGATGCGATCGGCTTCGAGGGCATCTTCAATCTCGACTCGCTTCATCATGCGAGTGGTGGGATCCATGGTGGTTTCCCATAGCTGCTTCGGCATCATTTCGCCCAAGCCCTTGAAACGCTGGATCGTATAATTCGCTTTTTCGCCAAACGATGCGATCGTTGTCTTAAGGTCGTCTTCGTTGTAGCAGTAGGTGTGGTTTTTGCCCCGCTCCACTTTATAGAGGGGCGGGCAAGCGATGTAGATGTAGCCACCCTCAACTAGCGCCCGCTGATAGCGGAAGAAGAAGGTGAGAATCAGGGTGCGGATGTGGGCGCCGTCGACGTCGGCGTCGGTCATGATCACGATCCGGTGGTAGCGCAGATTTTTCTCATCAAACTCCTCGCCCTTGATCCCCAGACCTAATCCAGTGATCAGCGCCTGAATCTCGGTGTTTTTATAAATCTTGGCGTCGTCTGTTTTCTCGATATTGAGAATTTTGCCTCGCAATGGCAGGATCGCTTGGAAGCGACGGTCGCGCCCCTGCTTGGCCGAACCACCAGCTGAATCCCCCTCCACAATGTAGATCTCAGACTCGGCCGGGTCGCGGGAGGAGCAATCTGCCAACTTGCCAGGCAGGGTGGAGCTCTCGAGCACGCTCTTGCGTCGCACCAGCTCGCGGGCGCGGCGGGCAGCCTCGGCTGCATTGAAGGCCTGAATAGCCTTCTCGAGGATCAGATCGATCACCGAGGGATTGAATTCAAGATATTCGCTGAGGGCTTCACCCACCAGCGTGTCAACAATGCCGCGAACTTCCGTATTGCCCAGCTTAGTTTTGGTCTGACCCT